>JBKJKS010000305.1:0-7334 GCA_046597295.1 Saprospiraceae bacterium | reverse complement strand
CTGCCCACAATCTTCTAAACCCTCTAAACCTCCTAAACCCTCTAAACCTCCTAAACCCCTCTAAACCTCCTAAACCCCTCTAAACCCCTTCTCACCACCCTGCATCTACTACTACCTACCTACCTACCATGAAAAAACTTTTTTTCCTGCTCGTTCTCGCGGCGTTGACCACAGCGGCAACCTATGCGCAGCCGATCAACCGGGCTACGCCGGAAGCCAATATGAAAGCGGCGGAAGAGGCCGTAGCGAATAATAACCTGTACGCCGCCCTCGACCTGTACGAGAAGGTGTACGAAGACAATAAGGATAAGCAGATCGCGGCCAAGATTGCCCGGCTGAACTATGACCTGCGCGACTATGAAAAGGCCGAAAAAGGCTTTAACCGCCTGGTGCTGCGGGACCGCAAGCAGGAATTTACGGACTTGAAATACTGGTACGCGATGTCCATGAAAGCCAATGCCCACTATGCCGAGGCGACCGATATGTTCAATCAGTACCTGGCCGAAGGCAAAGATTCGGCTTTGCTGGCCTCGAGCAAAATAGAACTGGCGGGCAATGAAATCGGCCGCAAAGCCAAACAACCGGATAACCTGCTGGTAAACAACATCGGCAAAAAGGCCAACAGCCCACAGACCGAGTCTTCGCCCGCCTACAGCGCCGGCGAGCTGTATTATAGTTCCTTACAGTCCAAGGAAGTCGTGACGCTCGACGGCAAGCAGGGCGACTGGTTCGCCAAGATCTATACGACCAACCGCGGCGCCACGGAATTCAGCGATCCGGCACCACTCGGCGAGCAGATCAACCGCGAAGGCTGGCACCAGGGTAACGTGAGCATCAACCCCGACGGGAAGACCATGTATTTCACCCGGGTCCAGATCGAAGAGAAGGGCCAGAACCTCCAGGAAAGCAAAATTTTCTACTCGCTGAAAGGCGCCGACGGCTGGGGCGCCGCCAATGAAGTGGTGGGTGTGAATGGCGAGTATATTGCCAAACACCCCTGCGAAGGCGAACTGTTCGGGGAGAAAGTGCTGTTTTTTGTGGCCAATATGCCCGGCGGCAAAGGCGGGTACGATATTTACTACGCGCCGAAAAAAGCCGAAGGTCAGTTCAGCCTGCCCGTCAATCTCGGCGACGCGATCAATACGCCGGGCGAAGAATCCAGCCCCTTCTACCGGGATGGCAAGCTGTATTTCAGCAGCAATGGCCGCCCGACCATCGGCGGCATGGACGTGTTCGAAAGCCAGTGGAACGGTTCCAAGTGGAGCGAGCCCAGGGGCCTGCCGCTGGCGATCAACACCAGCCTGGATGACCAGTACTACACCCAGGTCGCGGACGGCTTGGGCGGCTTTCTGGTCAGCAACCGCCCCGGACCCAATAACCTGAAAAGCAAAACCTGCTGCGACGACATTTATACCTGGGAATATGAGCGGGTAAAAGTGAACCTCAATGCCCTCACCTTCCGCCGGAAGCGGGTGGGCGAGAAAGACAACCAGCCCCTGAACGGCTCCACGGTGCAGGTCTTCGACGTCACGGACCGCAACCCGGTCAATGTGGAGGAAAAGAGCAATGCCGCCGCCAATGATTTTATGTTCACGCTCATTCCGGAAAAATCCTACCGCGTGATCGCCACCCACGAAGGTTACCAGCCCGATACGCTGGAATTCAACACCGTAGGGGTGAAGAAAACCACCAGCGTGGACAAAAAACTCACGCTGCGCCTGGTGAAGCCGGTCAAAGTCGAGCCGGACAGCATCGTGGTGACCATCAACGAGCCGATCCGCCTCAACAAGATCTACTACGACTTCGACGATGATAAGATCCTGGCCCAGTCGGAGCCGGACCTGCAGTTCCTGGTCGATCTGATGAACAAGTACCCGGATATGACCATCGAACTCTCATCCCACACCGACTCACGCGGTAAGGACGACTATAACGAGCGCCTCTCCCAGCGCCGCGCCGACAGCGCCAAACGCTGGATGGTGACCAAGGGTATTAAGGAAGCGCGCATCGTCCCGAAGGGCTACGGCGAGGTCCAGATCCTGAACGGCTGCACCAACGGTGAAGAGTGCGAAGAAGAGGAACACCGCTTCAACCGCCGCACCGAATTCAAGATCCTGACCGGGCCGACGAGCATTACGATTCAGCGGAAGGAAGAGAAAAAAGCGACGGAAAAGAAGACAACCAAGCCGGGCGGAAAAAACTAAGGGGTCAATATTTTTGAAAAGCCGCCTCTCCATGGATTTGGGGAGGCGGCTTTTTTATGCAAGAACGAGCGACTTTAGAAATCCGTTTCCATCCGTTTAATCCGTGTCCTAATTGTTGCTTCGGTGTGCGCAACGGTCAGCTAAGAACTAGCAAACGCCGTTCATCCTACCACTTTAAACCCCATTTTCGCCCCCTCCTCCAGCATCCGCTGAAAACCCGCTGCATAATCATTTGGAATCTGTCCATCCAGAATAGCCTCGCGCACGGCGGTCTTGATGATGCCCACGTCGCGCGAAGGCGGAATGCCGAAGGTCGCCATGATCACCTCGCCGGTGATGGGCGGCTGCCAAAGCCGCTCCCGGTCGGCGGCGCTCACTTCGGCCATGCGCGACTGGAGGTATTGGTAGCCTTCCAGGAAACGGGCGCTCTTCTTCGGGTTCTTGGTGGTGATGTCCGACTCGCAGAGTTTCATCAGGTCGTCCACCTCCGGGCCGGCATCGAAGAGCAGGCGGCGCACGGCGCTGTCGGTCACCTCCTCCTTGGTCAGCGAAATGGGGCGCAGGTGGAGGCGTACCATTTTCTGCACGTATTCCAGCTCGGCGCCCAGCGGCAGCCGCAGCCGGCGAAAGATCTTGGGCACCATGTTCGCGCCCACCCACTCGTGGCCGTGAAAAGTCCAGCCGGTATCCGCATCGAAACGCTTGGTGGCCGGTTTGGCGATGTCGTGCATGATGGCTGCCCAGCGCAGCCAGAGGTTGCTACTGCGGCGGCAGACGTTGTCCAGTACCTCCAGGGTGTGGTAAAAATTGTCTTTGTGGCCCTTGCCGTTCATATCCTCCACGCCCTGCAGGGCAGCCATTTCGGGCAGGATGATCTGCAGCAGGCCCGTATCGAAGAGCAGTTTGAAACCCACCGACGGCCGGGGCGTCATCAGGATTTTCTCCAGTTCCGTGGCGATGCGCTCCTGCGAAATGATGTGGATGCGGCTTTTGTACTTCCCAATGGCCCGCAGTGTACCCGCCTCGATGGTGAAACCCAATTGGGTAGCGAAACGTATGGCCCGCAGCATACGCAGCGGATCGTCGGAAAAGGTGGTGCCCGGCTCCAGCGGGGTTTTGAGGATCTTGGCTTCCAGGTGCGCCAATCCGCCGAAGGAATCCAGGATTTCCCCAAAATCGTCTTCGTTCAGGCTTACCGCCAGCGCGTTGATGGTGAAATCTCGGCGGTTCTGGTCGTCCATCAGGCTGCCCTGCTCCACTTCGGGATTGCGGCTGTCGTCGCGGTAACTCTCCCGCCGGGCGCCGACAAATTCCAGTTCGATGCCCTCGTAGCGCAGCATAGCCGTGCCAAAACGCTGGTAGACCACGACTTTCGGAGTGGGGGAGAGCTGGGCAGCCACCCGCTCCGCCAGTTGAATGCCGTTCCCCACGCAGACGATGTCGATATCCTTGGTGGAACGGCCCAGCAGCCGGTCACGTACGTAACCGCCCACCACGTAGGCCGGACAACATAGTTCGCGGGCGCACCGGCCCACCATTTCAAATATCCTGAACTCGTGCGGCAGCAGCGTAAAGATCATGACGACAAAAAATTATTTGAGGATTTGAGGATACGAGGATTTGATCAAATACTCGTATCCTCAAATCTTCAAATCCTCACTGGAAAGCACTTTCAAATTTTCCTTGACAAAACGCGCTTTTGCCAGGGCGAGTTCCACGGTAGCGCCAGTCACGGTGACGTGACCCATTTTTCGGTAAGGCGAAGTGATGGCCTTGCCGTATAAATGGATGTACACACCGTCCAGGCCCAGGCAGTTTTCCAGTCCGGCATACCGGACGGGCCCCCGATGACCGGGCTCGCCCAGCAGGTTGAGCATGGCGGCGGGCTGCAGCTGCTCCGTAGCGCCCAGCGGCAGGTTACAAATGGCCCGCAGATGTTGCTGGTATTGCGACGTTTGCGCACTATCGATGGTGTGGTGGCCGCTGTTATGCGGACGGGGCGCCACCTCATTCACCAGCAGTCGACCGTCGTCGGTGAGAAACATTTCGACCGCCAGCAAGCCGCACAGATCGAAGGTGCGGATGACCCGCTCGGCCAGCGCTTCGGCTTCAGCGGCCACCAGTGGAGCAATGCGCGCCGGACAGACCAGGAATTCCACCAGGTTGGCTTCCGGGTGAAAATCCATTTCGACCGCCGGGAACACCGCGACGTCATCGCTGGCGTTGCGGGCGGCGATGACCGCAATTTCGGTCCTTACGGCGACCAGTTCTTCCACCAAACAAGGACCGGGGAGTAATTTGGACTCCAGATCGGCGGGGCTTCGCAGCACGGCAACGCCCTTCCCATCGTAGCCGGCCGTTCGTGTCTTTTGCACCAGCGGCAAGGCCCAACGCCCGGCGGCAATGGCTTCTTTCAACAGATTTTCGTCAGCAAATAATTCATACCGCGCCGTTGGAAGCTCATTTTCCCGGTAAAATTCCTTCTGCAGCCCCTTGTCTTTGATAATGTCCAATGCACGGGGAGCCGGATGGACGATCTTGCCCAGGGCTTCCAACGCCCGCAGCGCGTCGGTGTTGACGTGTTCGATCTCGATGGTCAAAATGTCCTTGTCCTGCCCGAACGCCAGCACATCGGCGTAATTGTTGAAATCGCCGATCGTGAAGCCGGTACAGACCTGACCGGCCGGATAGTCCGGGGCGGCATCGAGGACATAGGTTTTGAAATCCCAGTTAGCGCCGGACAAACAGAGCATTTTGCCCAATTGTCCGCCGCCGAGAATGCCTATTTTAGTAGTCGTTGAAAACATAGCGCTGGTTAAAAAAAGGCAAAAGGCAAAAAAGCAGTGGCAAATATTCAGCAAAAAACCAAATATCTGGCATTGATTGGAAGTCGCCGTTGCCCTTTTGCCTTTTGCCCCTTGCCCTTTAAAACCGGCCCTTCAGCGAATCAGCGTCGTGTTGCCTTTCAGGACTTCTTTTTCCCCATCCATATACTGTACTTCCAGCACCCACACGTAGGCGCCGGGGTCCAGCGGGCTGTCGCGGAAAGTACCGTCCCAACCCGCGTTGGGGTCGTTCAGGGCAAAGTCCTGCTGCTCGAACACCAGTTCGCCCCAGCGGTCATAGACCCGGAAAATCAGCACGTGGGCACTCTCCTGGCCATGCACCAGCAGCCGGTCGTTGTTCTGGTCGTCATTCGGTGAAAAGCCGGTCGGTACGTAGATGCGGCGGGGTTTCTCGACCGTCACCAGCACGCGGTCGCGGCCCTGACAGCCCAGCGAATCGGTGACCAGCACCTCGAAATAATTTTGAAACAATAGATCCCGCACCGCCGGATCAGCACAATCCAGGCAACTCAGCCAGACGCTGTCTTCGGCACTCCATTGGAATTGCGTCAGTCCCATCGCGTTGTTCACCATAGCCAGCAGCAGCGTGTCGCCGCCCAGTTCGATGGTGATGTCCGGCCCCAGATCCACTTCCAGGGCGGGCCGCTGGGTAATTTCCAGCGGCTCGAGGGTAAATATGCAGCCATTCGCATCCTGTATACTTGGTTGGTAAGTACCGGCCCGCAAACCGATCTGCCGCGTCGAGCCATTCCAGGCGCCCTGGTCGAGGGCGTAGCGATAGGGCGGCATGCCGCCGGCGCCGGCCAGCGTAATGACGCCATCGTAGCCGCCGAAACAGCGGGGTTCTGCATAACTGGCCTGGCCGCTCAAGGCGGTGGCCGGCTGGCCGATCTGCACCGAATCGCGCAGCCGGCAGCCATTCGCGTCGGTCAGGGTGAGACTAAACGGACCAGCCGGCAGATTTTTAACTTCCGTATCGATTTGGCCACCCAGCCAGACATACTGGTAAGGCGCTATGCCGCCCGTCACAACGGCTTTTACCCCGCCGTCCTGGCCACCGAAGCAGGCCACATTCGTGGGGAAGAGGTCTATCTTCAAAGCCGGCGGTTCGGTGATGGTAGCGGTCGCCGTCCCCGGACAACCGTTGGCATCGGTTACGGTCACCCGGTAAGTGCCGGCGCGGAGATTCTGCGCCAGCGAATCGGCCTGATTGGTCGGTCCCGGGCTCCAGAAATAAGAATACGGTCCAGTACCGCCGGAGCCCCTGGCCACAGCTTGGCCGTTGGCATCCCCGTAGCAGAGCACATCTTGCAGGGAGTCCACCTGCGCGAGCACCGGATAAGGGTTGCCCACGGCTACGGTACGCTCGGCGGTACAGCCCTGGGCGTCGACCACCGTCACGGTGTAGCTGGTCAGGTAATTGAGTCCGGTGGCCTCCACATTGGTCTGGATCGGCGTAGTGCTCCACAAGTAGGAAAAGTCGTCCAGATCAGCCGCATCGGCGCCGTAAAAAATGACCGTTACCCGGGCCTTGCCCGTACTGCCGTTGTAGCAAAGGGGATCGTCGGTCTCGGCAAAAGTGGAGAGTTGGGGTTTTTGAATGATGAACGTTTCGGCCGTTTGCGCGCAGCCATTCTGGTCGGTCACGACCACCGTGTAGGGCTGAGAGGACAAGCCGAAGGCGGTCGCCGTCGTCTGCCCGCCGGCATCCCACTGGTAGGTGTAGGGCAGGGTGCCGCCGGTCGCCACGACGGTCGCCTGGCCATCGGAGGCAGCAAAGCAGATCGTATCGGCCAAAGCGGGCAAATCCAGCGCCAGGGCAGTGGCCGGCTGGGTGACGGACTGGGTGACCACTTGGGTACAGCCCGCCGCATCGGACAAGGTGGCGGTGTAATTACCGGCGAACAGGTTTTGCAAAATGGTTCCGGTGCCGGTAAAGCTCCCCGGCCCGGTCCAGCTGAGGGCGTAGCCGGGCGTACCGCCACTAATCGTCAGATCGATGCCGCCGCTGTTGCCGTCCTTGCACAACACCGGTTTTTCCGTACTGGCCCACTGTATTTCCGTGGCCTGGCCCACCGTCTCCTGCACAGCGGACGTGCAGCCATTGGCATCGGTGACCGTTGCGGTATACGTGCCGGCCATTTTTTGCATAATGTTTTGCGACAATTCTCCCGAATTCCAGGCAAACGTAAAGGGCGCAGTACCGCCTTGCAGCGTCAGGTTGACGCCACCGGTGGCGCTGCCAAAGCAAATGGCCGCTACGGGCGTAGCCGTGATCAGGATA
>JBKJKS010000273.1:0-18533 GCA_046597295.1 Saprospiraceae bacterium | reverse complement strand
TCAGCCACCGGCGCCTGGGTGTGGGACAATGCCTATACGCCGGCCTATGGCAAAAATTACAAGATTATGCGGGTCGGTTCGACCAACAACCTGACGCTGGCGGTGGAGTAAGGAGGTTGATAAGGGTTGATAAACAACGGCTTAACGGTTGTCTATTTTTCCCGGTATTTATGGCGGAAAAACATCAGCACGAGATTGAGCAGGAAGGAAAAAGCATTGGTCGCAATGATGGACCAGTCTTTTTTCATAAAACCGTAGGTAGCCCAGAGGGCCAGGACAGGGTTAATTTGGTTTTCAAACGCCCCGGCCGATTCCGTGGATGGTCCGTTCCTGCAAATTTGTCGAACGGCGTATCTTTGGCGACTTTCCGCTCCACCGCCATGGCCTTCCACGAACTGAAACTACTGCTGGATAACGCGGTACTACGCTACAATACGCCGGCTTTTATTCCGAATGACCCGATCAGTCTGCCGCATGCATTTACGATCTTGCAGGACCGGGAAATCATGGGCTTCTGGGCGGCCACCCTGGCCTGGGGGCAACGCAAGACCATCATTCAGAACGCGTTACGCCTGGCTGAACTCATGGATGGCGCACCCTACGATTTTATCAAAAACCATACGGAGGAAGACCGCGCCCGCTTTCTGGATTTCAAGCACCGCACCTTTCAGGCCACTGATACGCTGTGGTTCCTGGAATTTTTGCAGTCCTACTATCGCCGCTACGACTCGCTGGAAAAGGCATTCATCCGCCACCTGGGCCCGAACGACCCGACGGTGGAACGGGCATTGGCGGGTTTTCACCATGATTTTTTTGACCACCCGGACGCGCCGGGCCGTACGCGCAAGCACGTGGCTACACCCGAACGGGGCAGCACCTGCAAGCGGCTCAACATGTTCCTGCGCTGGATGGTGCGCCGCGACGCGGGGGGCGTGGACTTTGGCCACTGGCATGCCATCCGGCCCGATCAACTGCTAATCCCGCTGGATGTGCACGTGGAACGGGTAGCCCGGCGCCTGGGACTGCTGGAACGGCCCCAGACTGATTGGCGGGCGGTGCTGGAACTCACCGACCGGCTCCGGGAATTTGATGCCCTGGATCCGGTGAAATACGATTTCGCCCTGTTCGGGATGGGGGTCTTAGAACGAGATAAAAAAATATTTTGATTGACGATATAAGAATACATGATTGTTGATTTTAGATGTCTAAGAGTACGTCACGGGCACATCTAAAATCAACATTCATGTAATCTGCATTCGTCAATCAAAAAATCTGATCCAAGGGGACGCCTCCAACTTTACATCCCTTTATAGCTCCGTCAGGCACCGCTGCAGGCTATCCCGCCAGTGGGGAATTTCCAGCCCGAACGCCGCTTTGATCTTGGCCTTGTTCAGCACACTGAAAGGTGGTCGTTTCGCCGGCGTTGGAAAGTCTTTTGTCTCGATGGGCGACAGCCGGCAGGGCAGGTTTTTCATTTCGAAAATGGCCTGGGCGAAGTCGTACCAGCTGGTTACCCCCTCATTGGAGTAGTGCCAGACGCCGGCGACATCTTCCGGTTCGAGGCGCATATTGTCCACCTGGCTGATGATGTGCCAGATGGCGGCGGCCAGGTCGGGTGCGTAGGTGGGCGTACCGATCTGGTCATACACGACGTTCAACGTCGGCTTTTCGGCGCCCAGCCGAAGCATGGTTTTCACAAAATTATGGCCAAAGGGCGAATACACCCAAGAGGTGCGGATGACCATGGTCAGTGGGTTGGCACGCAGGGCCGCCAGGTCGCCGGCCAGTTTGGTGCGGGCGTACACGCTCTTCGGACTGGTGGGATCGCCCTCCCGGAAGGGCGTATTCTGTTGGTTGTGGTACACGTAGTCCGTGCTGATCTGCACAAATGGAATGCCCTGGGCGGCGCAGGCAGCGGCCAGGTTTTTCGCACCCTGCACGTTGATCCGTTGGGCCCGGTCGGGTTCCGTTTCGGCCTTGTCCACGGCGGTGTAGGCGGCGCAATTGATGCACCACTGAATTTTCTCTACCCGCCGGGCCTCGAAAAACCGCAGCACCGCCTTGCGATCAGTGATGTCCAGTTCGTCGAAGTCATTGAAAACGAACAACTTCTTGGGATGCCGGGCCGCAATTTGCTGAAAACATTGGCCAAGTTGGCCGTGGCCGCCGGTGACGAGGATCATAAAAAAGGGGTTGATAAGGGTTGATGAAGGGTTGATAAAAATACTGGGTGGTCGGCCGGGGCGGCGTAAGGCGGCTGCAAACTTTCCGAAAGTTTCGGGACTTTACGGAGGCGGAGGGTAAAAAAGACGAAATCTGCCAAAGTCAGCCCGGTAGTAAAGGATTTGTAGCGGCGCTGTGCGGGCCGGTGCTACTTTTGCGGCAAATATCCGCTATGAAATCTGCTTTTCTCTGCTCCGTCGTACTGTATTGTGCTACCGGCTTGATTGCCCAAAATGACCGCCGTACGATCGCCGTCGACAGTGCCTATGTACTGCGCATCCATAAGAGCGACAGTCCCATCCAACTGGATGGCGTACTGGATGAAGCGGCCTGGCAGACAGCAGCGATGAGCCGGACTTTCCGCAAACAGTTCCCGGTGGATACCGGCCTGGCCAGGCTGCAAACCACCATCCAGCTGACCTTCGATGACAAATTCCTGTACGTGGCGGCCGTGTGCTACGAGCCCCGCGCCGATTATACCGTGCAGAGCCTCAAACGGGACTTTCCACCCGGCACCAGCGATGCGCTGAATATTGTACTGGACCCCTCCAAAGACGGGTTGAACGGCTTCGTGTTCAGCGTCAATCCATTGAACGTACAGCGGGAGGGCCTGATCGATAACGGCAGCAACCAGTCCTTCGACTGGGACAATAAGTGGAATTCGGCGGTACTGAACCAGGACGACCGCTGGGTGATCGAAGTCGCCATTCCTTTCAAGACCCTGCGCTACACCGTTGCGGCGGCAGAAAATACCTGGCACATCAACTTTGTACGCACCTATTTGAAAGACTGGGAAGTGAGTACCTGGTTCCCGGTGGCGCAGCAATACGCGCCCAACAACCTGGCTTTTACCGGCACGCTGGTCTGGGCGGAACCGCCGCCCAAGCCCGGCGCGAGCGTAGCCTTCATCCCCTACGTAAACGGCAGCTATGGCCTGGATTACCGGCGCGATCCGCAGTCGCTGGAAGTGGCGGACAAGCCTCGCACCTGGAAGGGCAATGCGGGCGGCGACATGAAGATCGCCGTGACTCCTTCGCTAAACCTCGACCTGACCATCAACCCCGACTTTTCACAGGTGGAGGTAGACGAACAGGTGACCAATCTGAGCCGTTTCGAGTTGTTTTTTCCCGAAAGACGGCAATTCTTCCTGGAAAACCGCGATTTGTTCGCCACATTCGGCTTTCCCACGACCCGGCCGTTTTTTTCCCGCCGCATCGGCATTGGCTTTAATCCGGTGCAGGGCCGCGGAGAAACGGTGCCTATTCTGGCCGGCGCGCGGCTGAGTGGCAAGATCAACGACCAGTGGCGCATCGGGCTGTTGAACATGCAAACCCGGCGGGTGGACTGGGACAGCACCCAGGTATTGCCAGCCGCCAATTTTACGGTGGCCACCGTATCGAAGAAGATGTTCGAGCGCAGTGCGTTGAGTGCTATTGTGGTCAACAAACAACAGTTTGTCGCCCCGCTTTCCGAACGGCAGCAGGCGGGCATCCAGCCCTGGAACCGCGTGGCCGGCCTGGAGTACAACCTGTATTCCAAAGACAGCCGCTGGGAAGGCGAATGGTACTACCACCGCTCCTTTTCGCCCGATCCGCAGCGCCGCGGCCAGACGGCGGCCAGTTTTCTCGGCTACCGCGACCGCCACCTGAACGGCAACCTGGGTTACCTGCTGGTGGACAGCAACTACACCGCCGAAGTCGGTTTTGTGCCGCGCAAAGGCTATCAGGAATTCTATCCTGGCATTGGCTGGACCTTTTATCCGCAGCAGTCCGCTATCAATACGCTGGCGATTGGCGCAGATGGCAGCCTGTCGCGGAGCCTGCGTTTCAAGGAAACCGACCGCCAGTTAAATGCCTACGCGAAGGTCAATTTTCGCGACCAATCGGGCCTGCGTGCCGGCTATTACAACAACTTTACCTACCTGTTCGATCCGTTCGATCCCACCAATCTCTACGCCGACGGCACCGTGCCGTTGCCCATTGGCGGGTACACCTATTCCGGCGTGCAGGCGGAATATTTCAGCAGCAGCAGCCATAATCTGCAAGGGTCGCTGGAGCTGGCGGCCGGGCAGTATTTCAACGGCAGGGCCAGGAGCGTGGGCGGCGAACTATCCTACCGCTGGCAGCCCTGGGGCACTTTTGCCGTCGGTGGCAGTTATGACCGCATCCGGCTGCCCCAGCCTTACGCCTCGGCGGATTTCTGGCTGATCGGCTCGCGGGCCGAGCTGGCGTTCAGCCGCTCCGTGTTCGCCAGCGCTTTTTTCCAGTACAATACGCAGGCCAATAACTTCAACATCAACACCCGCCTGCAGTGGCGTTTCGCGCCGGTCTCAGATCTGTTCCTGGTCTACACCGATAATTCCTTTGCGGAGCCGATCGCCCAGACCCGGGTCCGCTTTCTTGCCCCGAAAAACAAGGCACTGGTATTGAAAATAGTTTATTGGCTGAATGTGTAGATTAATGTGGTCCGTGTTTAATGAAATAACCTGCACCATTTCCACTCCATCTGCCGGGTGATTAGCCAGTAATCGCTTAATTTTGCGCAGCAAATCCACCACATCATTTTATCAACGCCCGCACCATGTACCACCTCACCGAAGAGCACCTGGCCGTTCAGGAAGCAGCCCGTAATTTTGCTCAAAATGAATTAAAAGCCGGCGTCATCGAACGCGACAGCAAGGGCCTTTATCCCACCGAACAAGTCAAGATGATGGGGGAACTGGGCTTTCTGGGCATGATGATCCCGGCGGAATACGGTGGCGGCGGGATGGATACGCTGGCTTACGTACTGGCCATGGAGGAAATTTCAAAAATAGACAACTCCTGTTCGGTCATCATGTCGGTGAATAATTCGCTGGTCTGCTGGGGCATCCAGCAATACGGTACCGAGGAGCAAAAGCGGAAATACCTGCCAAAACTGGCCACCGGCGAGTGGATCGGTTCTTTCTGTCTCTCCGAACCCGAGGCCGGCAGCGACGCCACCAGCCAGCGCACGACGGCAGTAGACATGGGCGATCACTACCTGCTGAACGGCACGAAGAACTGGATCACCAACGGCGCTACTTCGCACGTGCACCTGGTCATTGCCCAGACCGACGCCGAAAAGAAACACCGCGGCATCAACGTCCTGATTGTGGAAAGCGACTGGGCGGGGGTGACCATCGGCGCCAAGGAAGACAAGCTCGGCATTCGTTCCTCGGATACCACCAGCATCATGTATTCCGACGTGCAGGTGCCCAAGGAAAACCGCATCGGTGAAGATGGCTTCGGCTTTAAGTTCGCCATGAAGACGCTCTCCGGCGGACGGATCGGCATCGCCGCGCAGGCCTTGGGTATTGCTTCCGGCGCCTACGAGCTGTCCGTCGCTTATTCCAAAGAGCGGGAGGCCTTCGGCAAACCCATCAGCCAGCACCAGGCCATCGCCTTTAAAATAGCCGATATGGCTACCCAGATCGAAGCGTCCCGGCTGCTGGTGTACCGCGCGGCCATCATGAAAGATCAGGACTTGAATTACGACCAAGCGGCCGCCATGGCCAAACTGTTCGCTTCTGACGTGGCGATGCGCCATACCGTAGAAGCGGTGCAGATCCACGGTGGCTACGGCTTTGTCAAAGAGTACCACGTGGAGCGGCTGATGCGCGACGCCAAGATCACCCAGATCTACGAAGGCACCTCGGAGGTGCAGCGCATCGTTATATCCCGGAATGTGCTGAACGGAGATTTGTACGTGCCGATGGTCAATAGTCTGGAATTAGCACAATAGCAGGACTTGCTTTTGTAGTGCAACACGTACAACTTGCATCAAAATTGTCTCTTCAAAATCTCTAACATGGCTACCGCCACCCTTCCTGCCACCGACAACCGCGTCAAAGACTTGTTGGAATTATCGCCCGTCATTCACTTGGGAGACGTGACGAAGGAGAATTTCCTGAAACTCATCGAGCAGTTTCCTGAACACCAGTTTGAACGTGAACCAAATGGATTTGTGACGCTTATGCCCCCTACTTACGGCGGTACTTCTAACCGCGAACTTACTATTGGCCGTCATATCGGCAACTGGTGTGCAGAAATTAATCTGGGACTGGTGTTTGGTTCTACCGGCGGCTTTGACCTGCCTTCCGGCGCCACCAAAAGCCCCGATGTTGCCTGGCTATCCGATGCGACTTTGGGCTTGCTGGCTGCCAAAGACATCGAGGAAAGTTTCATACCTGCTGTCCCGGATTTTGTCGCGGAAATCCGTTCCAGCACGGACAAACTGGAAATGGTCAAAAAAAAGATGCTGGAGACCTGGATAGCCAATGGTGTCCGCCTGGCCTGGTTGATTGATCCGTACAGCGAAACTGCCTGGGTGTACCGCGCCGATGGCACGGTAGATAAGGTAGAAGGTTTTGACCAGCAACTATCCGGGGAGGATGTAATGCCGGGGTTTCTGTTGGATTTGGCGGAATTTCGGGTACGCCGTTAAATCAATCCCCTCGATTTCAGTTCCAAATACTTATTGATCGTATGCAGGGTCAGGTCCTGCGGCTTGGTCAGCACGGCCTGGATGCCGTATTGCCGTAATTTCTGCACCATTTCCTTCTTTTCCTGCAAAAACTGGCGGGCCACTGTCTGGCGGTAGATGTCGGCGGTCTTGCGTACTTCTTCCTGAGCGAGGCGGCGGATCTCGGTATTTTCAAAAAACACCACCACCAGCAGGTGGGAGCGGCTGAGCCGCCGCAGCGTGGGCAGGGCGCGTTCCAGGGCGTAGGAACTCTCGAAATTGGTGAACAGCAGCAGCAGCGACCGGGAGCCGATGAGCCGGCGCACGGCCTCGTACAACAGTTCGTAATTGGATTCGCCGGGGCGCTCCTTTTCGCGGTACAATGATTCGAGGATGCGGCTGAGCTGGCCGGTATCGCGCTCGGCTTTGATCGTCGCGCCGATCACGTCGGAAAAGGTGAGCAGCCCGGCTTTGTCCTGCTTTTTCAGAATGATGTTGCTGATGGCCAGGGCGGTGTTGATGGCGTAGTCCATCAGGCTCAGCCCTTCGAAAGGCATGCGCATGGCGCGGCTTTTATCCACGATGCAGTAGACCTGCTGGCTGCGTTCATCTTCGTACTGGTTCACCATCAGCATGCCCCGGCGCCCGGAGGCCTTCCAGTTGACGCTGCGGAAATCGTCGCCTTCCACGTAGTTTTTGATCTGTTCGAACTCGTAGCTGTGCCCGATGCGGCGCATTTTCTTCACGCCGGTCTCGTGGGCGATCTGGCGCATGGCCCGCAGTTCGTAGCGTTTCATCTGGATGATGGAGGGGTATACATTCACCTCCTGGGGTTGTTCGAAAACCAGGCGGCGCTCCACCAGCCCCAGACGCGTAGCGACGAATACGTTGATGTTCCCAAAAGCATAGATGCCCCGCGTGAGTGGGATGACCGGATACTCCACCTGATAAGGCGTCCCCGGCGGCAGGGACCAGCGCACCTCAAAATCACGGCGCTGACACTGCACGGGCAACTCGTCCACGATAGTCAGCTGCAGCTGCAGGTTGCCGCGGTTCTCCAGTTGCAGCCGGACCGGGTTGGGATCGCCGAGTGAAAACACGGGGCTCATGCTCCGCTGGCAGTCCACCTGCGGGCGGCGTAAGAACAGCAGTGCAGCGTCCACGGCCACCAACGCCAATGCGGCAAAGAACCCCGTTTTGGCCAGTGGCAGCAGCAACCCGAACGGATACGCCAACGCAAACAAGGCCACGAGCGCGCCGAAAAGCCAGAAGAAACGGTTGGTCAGGTACACGGGGGAGTTATGAGTGATGGGTTATGAGTTTTTTGAGCTCTGCATACCGGAGTAACTGTCTTATGATGAAGCCAACGTATTTTCAAAAGTCCCGGTCTTAACTGAGTAAGGTTTTGCCAGATAATTGGCGGCCAATGTACGAATTCTGTTTGCTCCACTTTTTTCAATGCTGTTTTATGCACCCCTTGTCCATCCTTTTTGCTTTACTACCCGCCTTGCTGTTTATACGTTGCGCAGCAGTGCCCATGCCCGCGACGGTGATCCCTGAACGAGGCAATTCTCTGGAAGCCACTGTTTATGCAGGCAATAGTGGATTCGGTCTTAATACGTTGTACGTCACAAAACACCGCATTGTATTTAATATAGCTTTGCAAGCAAGCCCGATTCTCAGCGAATCGCGGGCTTACGAATTTGGCATCGGTAAAATCGTGCAAGATTCTCTCACCAGAAAAAAGGCCATGTTTATGATCACCTACGGATATGGCAAATACATTGTTTATCCCTTCATTTTAGGTGCTACTGGCCAGGTAGCAGTGGTAAATAGCGATGCAAAGCGGCTCAGTTTCTATAGCAACTTCGCTTTGGGACAGAAAAGTGGAGTAATCGGACGGATTTCCGGCTATTGGGGTCGTAGCAGTCAAGGGCGGGTACATGCCCCTGATGTAGCAGAACATTCTTTTTCCTCAATTGGGATAGAGGGACTGTTTTACCTGGTGCCCGGTAAGCGCAAACATTTTGTGATGGGGCTGGGCTTGGGACTTTCCACCGGAAAAGCAGATTATAGTGGATACAATATTGAAAAAAACCTCAATCCCAGTCCGGCGTATTTGTTTGTGGGCCATCGTTTTGCAAAAAATTCTCATCCCTCACCACTTCCGCTTTCCCAATGACAGCACCGTGGCCGCCAGAAACAGCGCAATGAGCGAACCGAAATAAACCACATCACGCGAATCCAGTACGCCCCGGCTCATCGAATCATAATGGTACTGTATACCGACGGCCTGCACCACGTCGTCGGTCTTGCCGAAGAAAACGGGCAGGCGGCTCAGGAAATCGAAGGCGAGATAAAAGAAGAAGCATAGGAAAATGGCCAGCATAAAGGCGATGATCTGGTTGTTGGTCAACGAGCTGGCGAACACCCCGATGGCGACAAAGGCCGCCGCCAGAAACAACAGCCCGATGTAGGAACCCAGAATGCCACCCGCATCAAGATTGCCTACCGGAGCGCCCAAGCGATGCACGGTCATGTAGTACAGCAGCGTCGGCAGCAGGGCAAAAGCCACCAAAACCAGGCAGGCCAGGAATTTGCCGCCCACGATTTGCCAGTCGGAAATGGGGCGCGTCACCAGCAGCTCGATGGTCCCGCTCTGTTTTTCTTCGGCAAAGGTACGCATGGTGACCGCCGGAATGAGAAACAGGAAGATCAGCGGCGCGATGCTGAACAGCGTATCCAGGTTGGCATAGTTGCCGTCCAGGACGCTGTAGTCGGGAAAAACCCACATAACCAGCCCCATCAGTACCAGGAACACACCGACCACGATGTAGCCAATCAGCGAGGAGAAAAAGGAGTTGATCTCTTTACGAAAAATAGAAAACATTCTTTTAATTTGCTAATGTGGTCAATGTTCAACACCAATAACTAACTGATAACCAGTAACTATTTGGTGAGCTGTTGGAAAACGTCTTCCACGCTGTAGGTTTCTTTGTGTAACTCCAACAGCGTCAACTTATTGGCTACGGCAAAGGCAAACACCTCCGCCCGGACGTCGTGCTGCGCGGCGGCGTTGAGTTGCCAGCGGTTATGTTCCAGCCGTTGCACGGATTGCACATTTTTGATGGTGGCCAGCCGTTTGGCATCGGTGGACTCGGCAAACTCCACCGTCAGCACGCTTTGACCGGCAAATTGCTGCTTCAGTTCGCCGATGGGCGCATTGGCCACCAGCTGGCCCCGGTTGATGATGATCGCCCGGTCGCAGACGGCCTCTACTTCCCCCAGGATGTGGGTGCTGAGAATGACCGTTTTTTCCCGGCCCAGGTCTTTGATCAGCTGGCGGATCTCGATGATCTGGTTGGGGTCGAGGCCGGAAGTCGGTTCGTCCAGGATCAGCACGGCGGGGTCATGCAGCATGGCCTGGGCCAGCCCCACCCGCTGGCGATAACCTTTGGAGAGCTCCCCGATCTGCTTATGCCGGTGACTGCCCAGGCCGGTGCGCTCGATCATCTCCGCCACCCGTTTGGCCGGCTGCGGCACCCGGTGGACGCCGGCGGTAAAGGTCAGGTACTCCCGCACGTACATATCGCGGTACAGCGGGTTATGCTCCGGCAGGTAGCCCACGCGGCTGCGGGCTTCCATCGGGCGATCCGCCACGTCGAAACCGCAGACTTCCGCCGTGCCGCTGCTTTGGGGCAGGTAACCGGTGATGATCTTCATGGTAGTGGTTTTGCCCGCCCCGTTGGGACCAAGAAAACCCAGCACTTCGCCGCTGCGGGCTTCGAACGACACGTCGTCCACCGCCCGCTGGCTGGCGTATAATTTGGTGAGGTGGCTGACTTTAACCGACATGCTGGAAATTAAAAAAGGACGCCAGACTGGACTCCGCGCGGCAAAAGTAGCGAAATTGGGCGGGCTTTGTCCGCTGGAAAACAGTTGCCACCACTGCGTACCGTCGTGATGAAAGAAAAATCCAAGCCGGGCGTTTGAGCGTAGATTGTGCGTACATCAGTTAAAAATGAAAGCCACTATGGTCCGAGTCTTCTTATTCGCCACCCTCCTCCTGCTGCTCGCCTGCTCCAGTGCGCCGGCCACCAAGCAGCTGGCCACCACCAAGCCCGCCCCAGCGGTGGCTGCGCCAGCCCCAAGCCCGGCGACCAGCGTGCAGCCAGCGACTCCCCCGCCACCGCTGGTGTCCGCCCCAAAACCGGTGGTGGAGCAGGATCTGCCGCCGGAACCGGAAAAGCCCCGGTTGGCCGTGCAGGAAAGGCCGGCCGTGGTAGAAGAGCCGAAGTTGAAACCTTCCCTGCCCCTTGCTGTCGCCTTCTCCCACGTGGCCTGGGACTCGCTGCTCCAAAAATACGTCGGCGCAACGGGCCAGGTGAACTACAAAGGCCTGAAAGCCGATCCTGCCGGGCTGCAGGCTTACTGCCGCCTGCTGGCGGAAAATACGCCCCAGGACAACTGGTCGCGGGCGGAGAAACTGGCCTACTGGATCAACGCCTACAATGCTTTCACCATGAAACTCATCGTCGAAAACTACCCCACGGCGAGCATCCTGCGCTTCGACGGCGGCAAAACCTGGGATGTGAAACGTATTACCCTGGGCGGCAAAAAATACAGCCTCAACCAGATCGAAAATGAGATCATCCGACCGCAATTCAAAGAGCCGCGCATCCATTTTGCGCTGAATTGCGCCGCCAAATCGTGCCCGCCGCTTTACAACCGCGCCTACACTGCTGAAAACCTGGAGACCGTGCTGGAGAGCCGGGCCAAGCAGTTTATCAACAACGCCAGTTACAATACCTTTTCGGCCGGCAAAGCGGTGGTGAGCAAGATCTTCGACTGGTACGGCGCCGATTTCGGCGACCTGAAAAAGTACCTGAACCGCTACGTAAGCACGCCGATCAAGGCCACGGCGACGGTGTCGTTCAAAGAATATGACTGGGATCTGAATGAGTAACGCCAACTAATAGTTGACGTTACTTTTTCAGTTCGCGCCGGAAGACCTCTTCCAGCTGCTCCGCATGCAGGTTCTTGGCCACGATGATGCGGTTTTTGTTCAGCACGTACAATTCCGGGGTGATGTCCACAAAGTATTTGCCGTAGATGGCCCGGTTGGTGGGATCGAACACGTTGGTGAAGCTGAAGTTATTTTTCTTGAGAAAGGCCCGCCATTCGGCGTCCGTCGTATTCACCGAAATGCCGTAGAAGTCCACGCCCTTGTCCTTCCACTGCTTGTAAATGGCTTCGATCTTCGGCGCATCCTCCTGGCAGTGTTCGCAGTCGGGACTGTACATGAACACCACGATGACCGGTGCAGTCATTTCATAAATGGATTTGTACACTCCCTCCGCATTCTGCGCCCGCACGTCGGGTCCTTTGCGACCCATCAGGCTGGCCTCCATTTCACCGACGTGCTTTTGCAGGGACTCGACATCCTGGGCATTACTCCAGAAAGCCCGCTCCCGCGTCATGTATTTGCGGATGACGTGCACGTACACCGCTTCGCCGTCCATCACGGTGGTCTTCGTGTTTTCGTACTGCAGACAGATCCAGTTAGCGATAAACTGGAAATAGGGGCGGTGCGGCAGCACCCGATCGATAATACCATCGGCTGCAACGATGATGGAGTCCGGCTTTTGCGGGGTCAGTTCCTTGATGTAGCGGCGAAGTTTGTTAACGATCACCGGCGTACGCAACAGGCGCTCATCGGTGAAATCCACGCCGTCCCAGAAGTGGCTGCGGTAGTGAATAAGTTGCCGCAGCGTATCGAGGTCGCCGTTGGTTTTGCGAAAGTCGACGAGCTCGGGGTTCTGCCCGGCAATCTTGAATTTGGTGAAAAAAGCCGTCGGGTTAGCCTTATAAATACCCTCCAGGTAGACCTTGCGCTCTTCCAGCAGTTGCGTTTGCCGCGACTTGGCCTGTTGAAATTCCGGGGAGTTGGGTGCGGACTTGGTCAGCACATCGGCCAGTTGCTTGAGTTCCGGTTCCTGCCGGATTTGATAGCGAAAGGTTTGGAACAGCAGGTCGGTATTCGGTAAGCCGCTTACCTGCATGGTGCCCACAATATCCGGCAACCTGGCCCGCAAGGTGCCGAATTGATCGGCCTGATCGAGCAGTATGGCAAAATTCTTTTGGCCGGGCAGCAGGAAGCTGTAAAAACCCGCCGGCAATGGATGCTTACGGCGTATTACAAAGTGCCCGTCGGCGCTCACCTGCGCCGAATCGATGATGAAATTCTGCTCCCCATAGGTACCCACCAGACGCGCAATACCCGTCGGCAGGCCTTCCATTTGCACGTCAATCAAAGTGCTATCGGGCTTTTGGCTGAAGGCAGACCCGGAAAAGGTCAGCAAAAAAAGGAAGGTCAGTGTGAATTTGCCCATGGCGGAGTGCTGGTTTTGGTGGGCAAAAATAGGCGGCGGCGGGTTGTGCCGGAAGGCATTAGCGAATTATTGACAAAACAGATCGGCTACACTTTCGCCGCGATGGCGGCGGCCAGCGCCGCCATCTCTTCCGCCGGGAGCAACAGCGGTTCTTTACCAAAAGTAATGTCGCTCATCGTTTGCAGGGGGATCAGGTGGACGTGCGCATGGGGCACCTCCAGTCCGATGACGGCGATGCCGATCCGGCGGCAGGGCACGACCTGCTCCAGGCCCCTGGCGACCCGTTTAGCAAACAACATCAGACCGGCCAACTGGTCATCAGCCAGGTCAAAGATGTAGTCAACCTCCCGTTTCGGAATGCACAGGGTATGGCCTTTGGCCTGGGGCCGCACGTCCAGGAAAGCCAGAAAATCTTCCGTTTCGGCGACGCGGTAACAGGGTATTTCGCCTTGAACAATACGGGTGAACAGCGTAGGCATGGTGGCAGAATGGTTTAGCCGACGGTAATATCCAGCACTTCAAAATCCATGGTGCCGGCCGGCGTGGTGATATGGGCCACTTCGCCGCGCAATTTGCCGAGCAGGCCCTGACCGATGGGCGAGGTCACCGATATGCGCATTTGCTTCGCATCGGCTTCGCTTTCCGACACGAGTTTATAGGTCATCTCCTTGCCGGTCTTTACGTTTTTGATGGTCACGTTGGAGAGAATAGCGACTTTAGAATCGTCCAGCTGGCTTTCATCGATGATGCGGGCATTGGCCAGCACGGTCTCCAGCTCGTTGATTTTCAGTTCCAGCATGCCCTGGGCATCTTTCGCGGCGTCGTATTCGGCATTTTCGGAAAGATCCCCTTGTGCGCGTGCTTCGGCGATGGCATGAGCAGCCTCCTGTCGTCCATCGGATTTCAAAGCATCCAATTCGCCCCTGAGCCGGTCGTAGCCCGACTGCGTCAGATATGTGTAATTTGCCATTGGTAATGGTGTAGATTTTAGAAAATTTGGTTCAGCCGGTCGGAGGCTGTTTATCGTTAAAAAAGGTTTGCTGCACTCCCGGGAGTTCAGCAAACCTCGGCCTGCGCAAAGCAGGCAAGAAAAAACAGGAACGTTCCTATCTGGCCGATAAGAACGTTCCTGTGTTTAATAAGGGTGCAAAGATACGGTCAAAATTCGAAAGCTCAAAAATTAGCACTGCTTTTTAACCCGTACCCCGCAGCGATCAAAGATCCAGCCGAATACCGATGTTATGAATACCGTCGAAAAGGCTGGTGCTGCGGTAGGCGTAGTCGAGCGCAATACGCGTTTCCGAACCTTTCCGCACCGGCAGGCCCACCGAAAAGCCGGCGCTGAAGCCGTTGTCGAGGGTTTTTTGCACCACGTCGGCATTCAGTTCGGTTTTATAACCGGCCCGCAGGGCAAAGTTTTCGCCCAGGCTGAATTCCAGGCCGCCGCCCACCTGATCGCGGGAAAACGCGTTGGAAGTGAAATTGGCCATCGCCGACAAGCGGTTGGAACCGCCGAAAACCCAGTCGTAGGACATCCCGATGTTGAGCTGGGACGGCAGCTCGTAAGCGGACGAACGCTCGTAATAGGTTACGGGATAGGGCACGGCGCCATCATTCGGATTGGGGCGCGTTTTGGTCAGGCCTTCTCCGGTGAAGCGCATGCGGGAACCGACGTTGCGCAGGGCGATGCCGAACTTGAAGTTATCCTGTTCGCCCGACACGTACTGCACACCGGCATCCAGGGCGACGGCCTTGGCGCCGACGTTGGAAAGCGATTCGTTGACGAATTTGACCGTCGCACCAACCGACACTTTGTTCTCAAAGCGGTGGGCGTAACTCACACCCATGTTGAAATACGACGGACTGAAGGTGGCGCCGGTACCTTCAGGCGTGTCTTCGGTGGTATAGACGAAATCGCCCAGGTCCATCGACACCAGGCTGATCCCGAAGGCGCCGCCTTTACCCACACGCTGACCAAAAGACAGGGAGTTGAGCGCCATTTCGGCACCGGCCAGGTAGACGGTATGGGCCAGCGTGATCTGCGTTTTGCGAATACGGGCCAGACCGGATACGTTGAGGTACATGGCATCGGCGCCGGATACGGACGAGGTGTTCATGCTGTGCAAGCCTGCGCTGCGCGCCCAGGGATTGATGAGCAGTTGCCCTGCGCCGGCTTCTCCCTGCCGGTCGGGGTTGCCGGCGAAAGCCGTGGCCGCCAGTAAGGACAGCAGGGAATAGAGGTATATTTTCTTCATGACGATGAAAGATTTAAAATAAGGGTGGAGGCAGCGGTTGGTAAGGGTTAATAAGGGTTGATAAAGGTTTATAAAACGTTGATTATCAACCTCCTTATAAACCTTCATCAACCCGCATCAACCATTACCAAGTCTCTGCCGGATCAGCTGTTACAGACCGGACGGATCAAACTGCCGGGCAATGCCGAACCACTTGAGGGTGCGTTCACCCAGATCCGGAGATTGCACATTCACCAGGTAGACGCCACTGGCCACCGGAATGCCTTTATTGTTTTTCAAATCCCACTCCAGGTCCGGAGTAATCTGCTGGTAAGTACCATACTGTTCATCCCGATTGTACTGACGGATGAATTTTCCATCCATGGAGTAAATGGTGATGGTACATTTGGCGGGCAGGTTAGTGATCTTCACCGTATTGGAAAACTGGGAAGATTCGTACTGCGAGTAGCCATAGTACGGATTGGGCACCATTTTGATCGAGTCGAGTGCGTTTTCAATCTGTACGTCCACCAGCTGTTTCGCTTCGCGGCCTTCAATCTTGAAACGGTAGACCGGATGGCCGGTCAGTTTCTTATTGTTGCTGTCCTGGTACCAGGTCTGGTAACGATTGCCGACGCGCAGTTTGATGGTCGTCTCATTCGGAATAAGACCATCGTTCAGCGAATTCATCCGGGAGCCGGTCGACAGCTGCAGCATGCCCGCCCAGGCAATTCTACCCACTTGTTGAACCTTGGCTACCGGGCTGGCGGCAAATTCCGGCGTGAAGCGATTGCGCAGCTCCGTGCCTTCGTCATAGGGTGTGCGCATGACGTATACCCAGTGCTGGCCACCGACGAGATAGGCCGGATAATCGAAGTCAAACGGCAAACGGTTGCTCGTTCCATCCGGATCGGCATAGAAAGCATCGGTCGGATTCCAGAGCATATCACGACCCGTCCAGGCCGGATTGAGGTCCCGGGAATAGGCCGAGTTTTCGCCGAAAAAGATGTTCAGGCGGGTGCCGGTTTCCACATCAATGGCGTAGCCGGGGAACCAGCCCATGCCGCGCACCTCTTTACCTTCGAAGGCGGTCGGGACGCCACCGGCGCCATCAGCCGGATAGACCGCGCCGTCCGGATCGGGCAAACCATCATTGTTAGCGTCGTCTTTACCCACCGAGAGACCGTAGCGCACGTCGAACATCAGGCGTTGCTTGGCGCCGGCGCCGGTCGGACTTTCCGGCTTCAGGTTCTCCGAACCGGTCGGGTGCGGGAAGTTCCCATCGGTATTGGTATAGAAGTAAGAGGCGGTTTCCACCACCGGGCAACGGCTCCATTTGCTCTTGTCTTTCGTCAGCACGATGTCGACGTTGGGCAGCAGGCGCAGGTTGGCGTAGCGGGGAGGCGTACCGGTGTTCACGGCGTTCAGGTTCAGGGTACCCTGGGTAGCCGTACCTTTCTCCGTCCAGGCCGGGGTGATCGAGACAATGCTGCTGTCCAGGCGCCAGTTGGCCAGTACATACGGAACGAACCAGCCATTGCCCATCATGCTCAGGCCCTTATTGGGGTCGAATTCATACTCCGGGTCCACTTTAGGTTCGGTGAGCGGGCTGTCGTTGTGTACCCAGTCGAATATGCCGAATTCTTCATCGGCATAGCCGCGCAGCCATTGTTTGGCCGGGTCGGCATACACCAGTTCGGCGCCGATGGCTCCGTTGGAGGGATCTTTCTTATCACCCGGCTCCTGCGCCTGCGAGATCGTGAGCGAGAATCCGTACTGGGTGACCAGCTGTTCGTTCAGTTGTTCAATAGTACGTTGCGAGGCAATAACATCCCCATCGGGCAGGCGGCGCAATTCCCAGCGGGCATTGGCATCCAGTTTGGTATCGTTCAGATCACCGTCGACCAGCCGCACTTCGTACTCGCCATCGCGCACTTCAAACGGGTTGAAGATATTTACGGTGATGGGACCACGGCCCTGCTTATAGGTCAGGATGGTGTCGGGATTCGTACCATCCCAGAGACTGGCCAGCGTTTCGTCGGTGAGGTCCAGGAAATTTTCGCCGGTACCGGCCCCTTCCAATCGGCTGATCACGACGCCGTCGCCGTAAGCAGCTTGCAGGGAGCGATCAACAATAGGCCGCGGAATGACGGTATAGGTTCTGATCTGACCGCCGTCGCCGGCTTTACGACCGGGCAAATAGGGACGGTTCTGACCTTTTACCGGTTGGGAGAGCGGCTCGAACTGCAGGTAGTTGTTGTAGGCATAAGCAACGGCCGAGAAGTAGTACTTCTTGTGGTTGATCAACGTCTTATTGTTGCCGGTAGCGAACTGGTCTTCCGTGATGCTGAAGGTGTGGCGTATTCCCTGATCGGCGCCATCCACCTGTATTTCCGGGTAAAAAATCCGGTCGCCGGTGGCCGGATCGCGGGTCTCCACCCAGTTGTAGATTTTTTTGATGCCGTTCTTCACGTCCACTTCGTACACCAGCTTCGATTTGGTCGGATCGTCAAAATCGCTGGCCGATACGTTGGGATTGATCAGCTGGTATATTTTGTAGCCTTCGAACTTGTACGAACGGTCCTCTTTCGGCAGGGCCACGTCGGCCAGCGGGTCGATTTCGGAGTAATCCTCGTTTTCGTTCATAAAGTTGTTGCTGGGCTTGGAATTGCTCAGTACGGCGACGACCTGGCGATTGAGTTCGATCCAGTCCACATCCGGTGCATCCGGACCATCGAGAAGATCGAAACAGGTATCGAACAAACCTTGCGCCAGCTGGTCGGCCCGGAAGACGTCGTCATAACTCGGGCAGGGATAGTCGATGTCGGCTACCCACGGTACCCCGATGATGAGCTCGTTTACAGCGCCGGGTTTCAGTGTGAAGGGACCGGAAGCCTGGAGGGTACGCCGGTCGCCGGGTGGCAGGGTAGCCGTACACATGGACCAGCCGCTGGCATTATTCGGCTGATCGGGAAAGGCAAATTTGGTCGGCGTAGTGCCGCCTTTACCGTTGCCGCCATACGTAAGCGGCGTACCATCGCGCCACCGGCCGGTGATGTAGTAGTAATATTCAATATCCTGACCCGGATCGTCCGTGCCCTGGGGAGGGGGCGGCGTTCCCCCGCCGTTATTGTAGTACATAAAAGAAGACATGGGCAACTCATTACCGGCCGAGTCCAGTGGTCCGCGGAAATAGTCGATT
>JBKJKS010000508.1:0-10176 GCA_046597295.1 Saprospiraceae bacterium | reverse complement strand
GGATAGGCAGGTCGCGGCTCGTCCAGAGCTGCGTAACGCCCCGGTTGGTCGCATCCGTTTTCAAATCCGCATAGGCGGCCTGGTTGTTGGCCTGTCCCATTTTGTCGGCCTTGGCATACGCAATAATACGCTTGGCCACCGCCGCACCAAGCGAATCGCCGGCATCAAGGTCGCTTTGCACGTTGGTGCCGGCCCACAGGCGGCTGTTTTTATGCTCCGTGGACTGGGCGTCGAGCAGCGGCTTCTCGCCGGGAAAAAGGAATTTCAGCAGCTCGCGCGAAGCAGCGGCCACCACCGCATCCTCCGATGGATAGCTGGGCAGGTCGTTGGCGGGCAGCAAGGACTGGATGGAAGCGTCCGTCTTGGTCGGCGCGGAACGATTGTACAGGAATTTGTAGTGCCAGGCGGCCACCAGTGCATCATACTGAGCTACGGCCAGCAGCGCAAAAGCGCGCGAGGCGTAGGGCGGATTGGCAAAAGGAAAGCGCGGATAGGCCAGTGGATTGGCCGGGTCAGGTACAGGGTAAGTGCCGTCTTCCGTGTTGTTGGGCGGTACATTATAACGCGCCGCCAGCTCGCGGGCCAGGGCCTGCCACTGCAGCACTCCGTTGGCGCCCCATTGGCGGGCTAAATCCTTTTGGTCTTCCGTCGCGGCAGCCATTCTGGCTTTGAGGTCGGCCAGTTCGGCCTGGTAGGCCGGCGAGCCGGTTTCGGTGGGGGCAGGTACGGCGATTTCACTGCCACTGGCCAACACATAGGTTTTCCAGGTGCCGGCATTGGCATCCAAGCTGGTTTCGGGATAGGGTTCGAACACCGGGTTTTCCGGCGTTTTATCGCAGTGACTAAAGGTGACCAGTACGCCCAGGCAAAGGATTAAGCGATAGGTTAATTGAATATTTTTCATTGAAAATTAAAGATTTATAGTCCGTTAAATTATGTAGAAATGGAGCACGGCCTACTGAGGCGCTTCCTCCGTACTTTTTTTGCTCACGCTGAAAAAGTAGGTAATACCGCCGGCGTAGGTAGTGCTCTGGCCGACGTTGCGTCCGTTCAACACCTGGCTGTAGCTGACCTGCACACCCAATTGTTTGGTCACGAAGTACTTACCAAACCACCCGGCGGCCGTCCATTGCATTTTGTTCGTGGGAAATGGCGCATCGTTGTACCGAATGTCGTCGCCACTCAAACCGGTGGAGCGCTCGACCCAGAACTCCGTTTGAAAACGGCTGCGAATGAAGCCCAGCCGCCCCGATGCATCGAACACATTTGGCACCGGCACCGTGCTGCCGTAGTAGAGTTTATGCTCGAACAAATAGGCATCGCGGTCAATATCCGCATTGGCCCGCCAGGTGTGGCCGCCCTGCGCCGTTACGTACAGGCCAAAATCGGCCGTGTAGTTCAGGATCGCCCGCAGCGAAGCGGTCCGGGATTGAATGCCAATACTAAACGGTTGAAAATCAGGTACATACTTCGTGATGGGGGTGGAAAGACCACCGGTTGCCTGCACTTTGAACTTTCCGCCCAGCGCCGACTTTTCCAGCAGCTGGTATTTTAAGAAAAGCGCCAGGTCCTGTACGCCATTTTCTCCCTGTAGGTAACTGTCGCTGCTAGTCCAGATATAGGGCAGGCCGAGCAGGACGTTGAGGCGGTCAGTAATGCCGTAGTTGCCCATCAGCAGGGCGCTTTCGGTGGTGACGGTACCCAGGTTGGCATTGGAGCGCTTATGGGCGCCCTCCCAATATTTATTCCAGCTGCTGTGGGTATACTGTCCCAAAATGCAAAGCTGGTGTTTCGGCATCATCAGGGCGTCATTGGGTGTTTGGGCCAGAGCAGTCTGCCAAAAAGTCGCAAAAAAGGCCAGTATCAAGTAAATTTTACGCATACGGATGGTATGGATGGAATGATTACTAAAAAGAGAGCACGCAAATATCGCTCTCCAGGCCGGGGTAGCGGCAGGGAAGGGCTTAGAATAGGCTTAGAAATGAATGCGCAAGAGCGGCAGGGGAACACTCGCCAGCTCACATCGCCACCCCGCCAAACAGCTGTGATTCCACCAGTTGACACAAAATATGCCCGACCAGCAGGTGCGCTTCCTGGATGCGCGGCGTATCGGTGGAGGGCACGTTGAGGAGCAGATCGCAGCGGGTGGCCATACTGCCGCCCGTGGCGCCGGTGAAACCGATCACGACCATGCCCTGGATACGGGCCTGGGCAATGGCTTTCAAGACATTGGGGGAGTTGCCGGAGGTGCTCATGGCCACCAGTACGTCGCCCGGCCGACCGGCCGCTTCGGTCATGCGGGCAAATATTTCGTCGAACCCGTAATCGTTGCCTACCGCCGTCACGAAAGAGGAGTTGACGCTCAAGGCTTCGGCATACAGGGGCGGGCGGTCGATATAAAAGTGGCCCGACAATTCCGCAGCCAGGTGCTGGGCATCTGCCGCGCTGCCGCCGTTGCCGCAGAAAAGCACCTTGCCGCCATTCCGGAAAGCGTAGATCCAGGCCTGCGCCGCCTGTTCTATTTTTTGCAAAAAAATGGGGTCGTTGAGCATGGCCTGCTTCACAGCCATACTGGCGGACAGACTTTGTCGGATTATAGCTTGCATACTTTTCGTTGTCGGAATCTTGAAGACCGGAGACCGGCTATTGGCTATTGGCCACGCAGAAATTGCCCGACGGCCCGCCACCGATGGTGCCGGCGGGCCATGTCGACCACCATCGCCCTACGGTCGGCCAGCGGTAAAGTTCCGTACTTTTTTTGCAAATCGGCGTAGTGCCGCAGGCAGACCCGGGTAATGGTGACCAGATAGTAGACCACTGCCCAGGCCAGGCGTCCGTTCAGGCGGGGACCAAGTTGGCGAAACGCGGTGCGCACGACGCCTACCTGATGCTCAAACAGGGCATGCAGCTCTTCCACCTGCTGTTGTTCGCCCAAAGTGGTGGCCAGGGTGCATACCCCCGCCTGCCGGTCGTGCCAGAGGTCGAAAATGTCGTCGCACAACTGGATCAGGTAGCCGAACTGATACAGAGCCGCCTGTTCCGCCGTGGTGAGCGGATGCGCCAGCACCCGCCGGAACAACAGCACGGAATAGCCGCCTTTTTCAGCGGTAATGCCGGCTAAATCATGCAGGCTCAAAGTTTGATCATCCATTTGTCGCCCCGCCGTTTCCACATTGAACACCTGGTGCATGAAGTCTTTGAATTGCGGCAAATCAGCCGGCGGCAGTTCCAGGTATAGATGATGCAGAAAGTGCAGGGCAAGCCCCCGTTCATCGGCAACTTGCCCGTAGGCTTCGGGGTTGTCCTGCCACAGCAGACCGGTATCGTCCCGGCCGCGAAAGGCATCCACCAGGTCGTCGAAGAAATAGGCCAGGGCGGCCAGATTGGTAAACAGTCGTTTCTCCTGGCGGCGACGGGGGTAGCCCCGCAAGGTGCACAGCACTACGCTCAGGTAAGTGGTGCCGTATAAATAGTGTTGCAATCGGCGCCGCTCCGCCGGCGCCAGCGCATCGGGATGCGGCAGCGCCAGCACCCGGATGGCGCGAAACTTGAAAAACCAGGTCGCCTGCGCGAATGCCAGCACCAGCCAGACGGTGGCGTAGACAAGGTGGAACAGGTGGGCCATGGCGAAGGGGTTTTTGGAACTGGCAGGGGTCAGGTAATTTTTTTGCCGCCCGGTATCTGGCGCAGCAGCAGGACGAAGCCGAACGTGCAGCCGGCGGTCAGCAAGATGAATACCGGCAAGGAGACCACCGGTGACCAGGGGACGGAGAGCAGCGCATAGCCTTTCCACCAGTCGAGCACTATGACGTGGGCAAAATAAATACCGAAACTTGCCGCTGCGAAACCGGCCTCCCACCGCCGCAATGGCGGCCGGCCGAAACGCAGGCGGGCGAGCAAAAACCAGCCGACACTGGCCAGACCGACATTCGGCGTCAGGTAGTCCTGAAAATAGGGGAAATAACGTCCGCCCCAATTTGTACTGCCCCACCAGGTACCGACGGCGGTGACCACGGTGCCGCCGATGATTAGTGCCCAGGCGATCCGCTGCAGCCTGGCGCGCGAACAGGGCCAGGGCGCCAGCGGGGGGGCGCCGGACGTTTCGCCGGCCAGCGGTTTCCAGCCCAGATAGTATCCCAGCACGAAGTGGCCGGCATGGTTGCAGAACAGCTCGAAACTGATGCCGATGGGCAGTTGGAAAAATGTATACAGGATTTTCCACAGCCAGGTGCCGACGGCGCAGCAGGCAAAAAAGTACCAGAAAGAACGGTCGTCGGCCGAACGCACCCAGGGTCGCAGGATGGGATAAATGAGGTACAGGCCAATGATCATGTAGATGAACCACAGGTGGAAATACACCGGTCCGCTGACCAGGCCGCGGAAAAGTTCGCCGGCCGTGCGCGGCGTGCCGTTGGCGAAATAGTTGTATAGGCTGAAGATCAGGAGCCAGAAGAAAGCCGGGATCAGCACCCGCGCAAAACGCTTTCGCAAAAAGTCACCAAGCGCATAGTCTTTCGCAAACAGCAGGTATCCGCTGAGCATGACGAACAACGGCACCGCCGGGCGGGTCAGCGAGTTCCACCAGTTGGCCGCCCACCAGCCGGTCAGCTCCACCGCGCCGAACTGCTCGAGCGTGGGCGAAGTGACGTGAATGGTGATGACCATGAACGTGGCCACGATGCGCAGGCGATCGGGCCAGGCGAGCAGAGCCGGCTTTAACCCGTCGGGCCTGGCAGTTTCCGGTTTTGCACCTCCTGGTTCGGAGGAGGTATTTTGTTGAGGATGCGCCATAAGGCAAAGATGAAAAAATCCGGTCTTTTTAAAATTCAATTTCCAGCCCATCGTAGCCCAGCGACACACCGGGCGGCAGCCGGGCGGTTTCCAACCGGGCCAGGCCCATGCGATGGCTCATGTGGGTGAACCAGGTGTGCGCCGGCGCTACCCGCGCCACGAAGTCCAGCGCTTCCCGCAGGTTCAGGTGGGTGGGATGCTCTTCATGGTGCAAAGCATTGACCACCAGGTACTTGGTACCGCGGATTTTTTCAAATTCCGCATCGGGGACGGTCTTAACATCGGTCAGGTAGGTCAGATCGCCGATGCGAAAACCGAGGATGGGCAGCCGGCCGTGGCGCACCCCGATGGGCTGGATGTGTACGTCGCCGAATTGCAAAGTCGTATGCTCATCGAGGGGGAGCAGGGCAATACGCGGCAGCCCGGGGATGTACTCCCCGAAAACGTACTCAAAACGGATACGCACCTGATCAGCCACGCGCGGCAGGGCATAAACGGTCATCGGCTGGCCCGACCGGAAGTTGAACGGCCGGATATCGTCCAGGCCGATCACGTGGTCGTTGTGTTCATGGGTGAGCAGAATGGCGTCGAGGTGGGTCACCTGCGCACGGAGCATCTGCTGGCGGAGGTCCGGACCGGCATCGATCAGGATATTCAGCGGGCCGGCGCTGAGCAGAGCCGAAGCACGAAGCCGGTTGTCGCGGGCATCCGTAGAGCGACATACCACGCAGTCGCAGCCGATGACGGGCACCCCCTGTGAAGTGCCGGTGCCCAGGAGCGTGAGTTTCATTCCGCCTGCTCTTTTTTCCACTTGTCGATCACGTCACGGGATTTTTCCGAGAGTGATGCCGGATCATATTCCAGCTGGGAGAGAATATCCAACAGACAGCTGATGCGGGCTTCCGTATCAAAAAAGCGATTGACCACGGCCACCCGACGGCTTTCCACCAGGCAGTAGCCGCTTTGAAAGCTGCCTTTTTCGTAGCGGATGGCATAGTCCAGTTCGTCGAACAGCGCTTCGATCTTTTTAAGCAGGGTCTGGGTATAGCGCATAGCGGTTTGGTTTGGAACGTTGGCGTTTGGCAATCCTTCGCAATCCCGCTATCTTCGCCACCGACCCCGCAAAAGTATCAAAATCTGCAAGTATGAAATTTTCATTTGCCCCCTTTGCCCGCTGCAGAGCGACGTTCTCCTATTTTGTCCATTCCCTTTTTGCCCTACGCTCCTGGTCCATTTCTACATGTTTAATCATCCTGACGCTCTGCCTGGCGCCCGGTTGGGCCAACGGCCAGGACCAGCAGCGATTCGGCGCCGGCCTGGTTTTCGGTCTCACCGCTGCGCAAATCGACGGCGATCAGTCGGCTGGATTCAACAAACTGGGCCTGCAGGCCGGGCTGCGGGGTATTGTCCGCCTGGGTAAGCGTACCGACGGATCCATCGAAATCCTGTATGCCCAGCGGGGTGCGCAAAACACCATTATCAAGACCCAATTCGACCCCGAGTATTTTACCATCCGGCTAAACTATATCGAAATACCGGTGCAATGGCATTTCAAGGACTGGCGGGTGAAAGGCGAGGATGGCGACCCGGACTGGTACAAAGCGGCGTTCAACATCGGGCTTTCCTACGCCCGTTATATGGGCAGCACTCCGAAAGGCGAGCCGCAAATACTGGACCGCGTGGCGTTGGACTTTCTGCGAAAAAACGACCTGGCGCTGGTACTGGGAGCCAACTTCATGGCCAGCCGACGCTTTGGCTTCACCTTCCGTTACGTCCGGTCACTGACCTTCATGTACGATCCACGCGATTACGATCCGGCGCCTTACGGTTCCAGCCTGATCAGCCGTGCTTTGTATTTTCAGACGGTGTATCTCTTTTAAAAACCTTCATCAACCCTTTTATCAACCCTTCCGAATATGCGTTTTGCCGTGCTCGACCTGGGTACCAATACCTTTCATTTGCTCATCGCCGAGCGCGATACCTCCGGACAGTGGCAGACGCTGGTTCGGGAAAAACGCTTTGTGAAACTGGCGGAAGAAGGTATTGAGCGGATTGGCGAAGCGTCCTTTGCCCGCGGCCTGGCGGCGCTGCAAGCCTTTAAAGTCCAACTCGATGCCTACAGCGTACCACCTGCTGCAATACGGGCTTTCGGCACCGCCGCCCTGCGCACTGCCGGCAATGCGCCCGAATTCCTGGAGCAGGTCTTCGCCCTGACCGGCATCCGCCCGCAAACCATTCCCGGCGACCGGGAGGCGGCGCTGATCCACCGCGGCGTACGCCAGGCGGTGCCCTTTCCCGACCACCGGGTGCTGATCATGGACATCGGCGGCGGCAGCGTGGAGTTCATCATCGCTGACCGGGAGCAGGTGTGGTGGCAGCAAAGTTTTCCCCTGGGTGTAGCGGTGCTGTACCGCGACTTTCACCACCACGATCCGATTACAGAATTGGAGATCGTACGGCTCGAAGCGTACCTGGAGGTGTCGCTGGCGGATTTGTGGGCCGCTGCGGGCCGGTTCCCGGCGCCCACGCTGGTGGGCGCTTCCGGTACTTTCGACGTCATTGATAAATTCCTGCTCGATCCGGCCACCAAGGCTGCTTTATATGGCTACCATGAGCTGGCAACCTTCGAGCCTTTATATAACCTGCTGGTAAAGAGCACGATGGCGGAGCGCCGGGCGCTGCCCAAACTTCCGGAAGACCGGGTCGAGATGATCGTAGTGGCCATGATCCTGATCCGCTACGTGCTGCAGCGGGTCAATATTCAGGAAATCTATACGTCGGCTTATGCCCTGAAGGAGGGCATGCTGGCGGAGTTGGCCGAAGCGACGCACCCGTAGCCCCGACTTCAGTCGGGCGCCGATCAGTTTTTAAAATCTATGCTCTGTATTTCTTACTAACCGACTGACGTCAGGGTTACACGGCCCGTTCCGACGAGAATACCGCACCGATGTATTCGCGGTTCAGCCGGGCAATATTTTCGATGGAAATCTCCTTCGGGCATTCGGCTTCGCAGGCCGTCACGTTGGAACATTTGCCGAAGCCCTCCTGGTCCATTTGGTTCACCATGGCCAGCACCCGCTTTTGGTGCTCCACCCGGCCCTGCGGCAGCAGCGCGAGGTGCGAGACTTTCGCCCCGGTGAAGAGCATGGCCGACGAATTGGGACAGGCCGCCACACAGGCGCCGCAGCCGATGCAGGCCGCCGCATCGAAGGCGCGCAGGGCAGTGTCTTTTTCGATCGGAATGGCGTTGGCATCCTGGGCCTGGCCGGTATTGACGCTCACGTAGCCGCCCGCCTGGATGATGCGGTCGAAGGCCGCACGGTTAGTTACCAGGTCTTTGATCACCGGGAACGCCTTGGCCCGGAAAGGCTCGATCACGATCGTGTCGCCGTCGTGGTAGTGCCGCATGTGGACCTGGCAGGTCGTGGTACCTTTCATCGGGCCGTGCGCACGACCGTCGATGGTCAGCGCACAGCTGCCGCAAATGCCCTCGCGGCAATCGTGCTCGAACGACACCGGCTCCTCGCGCTGGTGCACGAGTTGCTCATTCAGCACATCCAGCATCTCCAGGAAGGACATGTCCGGATTGACGTCCGGCAGTTGATAGGTGACAAATTCGCCTTTGTATCGGCCGCCCTGGCGCCAGACTTTGAGGGTGAGTTTCATATCGGATTCCGTATTTGCGCTATACCTGTGCTGTGGTGCAGGTAAATGATGACGAGTGTATGCGTGTCGTTAAGGGTATTGCCGCCCGGCCAAATCTTCATTTGGTAATTTGCACGATAGCCGAGCAGTTGTCAATCAGCAAGTTCCCATTTTGTTTTTCAAACCCGACGGCGTAGTAGGCCATCAAATCCAGTTCGTCATATTTGGCCAGCGTAGGCTTCAGGATAAAACTGTATTTCGTCCATTCGGAGTGGCTGACCGCTGCACTTTCCGCCAGGAGTTCTTCCTGCCGGGTAGTGGTATTGTAGCCCCAGATTTTCAGGATCGTGGGTGCATTGAAGTTCACTTCCTCCCGGCTCGTTTTGGTTGGCGACATGTACTGCTTCGACCGGGCCAAATAGATGCTGAAATGATAAGTAGAATCTTTTTGCAAAAAATCGGTTAAGCGTTGTCCAAGCCCTTCCCAGGTGTTGTTCTCCCGAACCACCAGACCCATGTACGTCCGGCCGTCCTGCGCCGGCAAATCCACCCGGAACATGCCCGGCTGGATATCCGGCGGCGTTTCCAATGCCAGTCCCAGATCCATCCAGCCATCCGGGACCGCCGCTGGTCGCGGCGACTTGCCCTCGAAGGAAGGATTTTTCAGTCGGATGGTATCCTGAGCCAAAGCAGCCGTACCGTATAAAAGCACTAAGCTAAAAAGCAGAATGTTTTTCATGATCAGGGTATTTATCTACTGCTCTACTTCCATATGCTCGACAGTTTCCCCAGCAGCATCGTAATAAAAATTAATCCCGATAGCGTACTTCTCAACAATCCCACTCAAGAAAAAAGGTTCGCCATACGCCGCCTTAACTGCACTTTTCTGGCTGCCAATGCCAATTTTTTTATCCGTTTGTCCTCTAAAGAATTTGGAGAATAAAAAGACTTTGATCTTCATTTGTGCATCAAACGTGGTCATTGGTGTCTCCTGGCAGTACACCTCCACGCCTAGGTCGCTGTATTTAAGGTAGTGCAGATATTGACCATTGTACACGGCGCGGGCAGGTACCGTACTGCCGTATTTGTCAATTGCTTTTTGCGCCACGTCACCAATTTTAAGGTCGACCAGCCCCTGTCCGGGTATAATCAGCTCGGTCGGTGGCTTGGGGTCCTCTTTTTTACAGCCCGTCCAAGCCAAAGTAAGCAAGCAGAAAACAGGCAGAACAAGGCGTTTGATTTGCATATATGCGGTATTTGAACGTAAAATGTGCTTTAAATCCAGGCGCCCATTTATCCAAAACGACCAATCGAAATGAATACAAGGGACTACTTATAACTCCGCTGGCTGACCTTCACCTCTTCATAATCCAGCACCTCTTTATGTAATTCCTGCGGCACATTCTCCCCTTGCCATTCCCAGGCGGCCACGTACATGAATTTTTTATCGTCGCGCAGTGCTTCTCCTTCCGGGGTCTGGTACTCCTCCCGAAAGTGACCGCCACAGCTCTCGTTGCGATTCAGCGCATCCTGGCACATGAGTTCGCCCAGCTCCAGGAAATCGGCCACCCGCCAGGCTTTTTCCAGTTCGGGATTGAATTCGTTGTAGGTACCCGGCACGAACACGTTGCTCCAGAATTCGGCGCGCAGTGCGCGAATCTCGGTGATGGCCTGTTGTAAACCAGGAGCATTGCGGGCCATACTGCATTTATCCCACATAATGTGGCCCAAACGACGGTG
>JBKJKS010000486.1:0-8614 GCA_046597295.1 Saprospiraceae bacterium | reverse complement strand
CGCCGGCCGCGATGGTTTCGTGGTGGCGGTAGAGGTGTAAAGCCGGGAATCGACAGTTTCTAAAACACTTATCTTTGGTCAAATTTGCGATCATGTATCAGGAAATGACCATAAGGCTGCCGAAGTCGGTCCAGCTCAATTCCTTTGAAATTACCATGACCCTGGCTGCACAACTATACGAACGCGGCATTCTTTCCTCCGGCCAGGCAGCGGAAATGGTTGGGCTTTCCAAGCGCGCCTTCATCGAACTATTGGAGAAATACGGGGTTTCTGTCTTTGGATATGGGACTTTAGCGGAAATGGAGCAGGAAGAAAATGGCTGATTCCTTCGCTGCGTTTGGCGCTGGAAGCATTGATGAAAAGCGGCTTCTGGCTATCCCCGCGTCTGATGAGAGAAATATTGGAAAACTATGGGGACTAAACAGCCCTATCCGCTGGCGTACCGTCGCCTGTATTATTACTTGACTTTCTCTACTTTTGTGCGCTTTCAGCAATTCTCGCTCTGGTGCGCAGGGCAGTGAAGCTAGCCTAAACCGAGAATTGCTGGCGCGCTTTCAGCATAAGCACCCTCTCCAGCATTTTTTATGAAAAATATCACCGTAATCGGCGGCGGCACCATGGGCAACGGGATTGCCCACCTCTTCGCTCAGTTTGGTTTTTCCGTCACCCTGGTGGATGTGGCGGCGGCGGCGCTGGACAAGGCCATGGCGACGATCGGCAGCAACCTGGATCGGCAGATCAAAAAAGGACTGCTCCCGGGAGCGAGTAAGACCGATATCCTGGCGCGCATCCGGCCCGTCTCCGATCTGCAGCGTGGCGTGGCCGAAGCCGATCTGGTGGTGGAGGCCGCGACGGAAAATGCTACCCTCAAACATAAAATATTCGGCGACATGGACCGCTTCTCGCCGCCCGGCGCGGTGCTGGCCACCAATACGTCCAGCATCAGCATTACCCGGATCGCCGCAGCCACGCAGCGGCCCACGCAGGTGATCGGCATGCATTTCATGAATCCCGTACCGGTGATGAAACTGGTGGAGGTCATTCGCGGCTACGCGACTTCTGATGGGGTGACCACCCAGATCATGGCGCTGTCGCGCCAACTCGAGAAAACGCCGGTGGAAGTGAACGACTACCCCGGCTTCGTGGCCAACCGGATACTCATGCCGATGATCAACGAAGCCATCTGCACGCTGTTCGAAGGGGTGAGCGGCGTGGAGGAAATCGATACGGTGATGAAACTCGGTATGGCCCATCCGATGGGACCTTTGCAGCTGGCCGATTTTATCGGCCTGGACGTATGCCTGGCCATCCTACGGGTGCTGCAGGACGGGTTCGGCCAACCCAAATACGCTCCCTGCCCCCTGCTGGTGAACATGGTGACCGCCGGTAAACTCGGCGCGAAAAGCGGCGAAGGATTTTATGTTTATACGCCCGGGGTACGGGAGCTTGTGGTGGCGGAACGATTCCAGAAAGTGGGTGAATAATTATTGCCCTTTGCCTTTTTGCCTTTTGCTCCTTTTCTAAAAATGACCTACGAAGAAATCCGCCACGACATCCAGGCCAAGCGTTTTGCGCCCGTGTATTTCCTGCACGGGGAGGAGCCGTTTTTTATGGATCAGATCGCCGATGCGGTGGAGGCCCTGGCGTTGCCCGAAGCCGAAAAAGGGTTCAACCAGACGATCCTGTACGGGAAGGACCTGGACCACCTCACCCTGCTCGATACGCTGCGCCGCTACCCGATGATGGCGGAACGGCAGGTGGTGATCCTGCGCGAAGCCCAGGAAATGAAAGGGCTGACCGAACTGACGGCCTACCTGGAAAATCCGATGCCGAGCACGGTGTTCGTGGCCTGCCATAAGCACAAGAAAATGGACCTGCGCACAAAATTCGGGAAAGCCCTGCAGAGCAAATCGGTCGTGGTGTTCGAAAGCAAAAAACTCTACGACAATCAGGTGGCCGACTGGGTCTCTGGTTACAGCAAAGCGAAGAAAATGGCCATCGAGCCGGCCGCAGCGGCCCTGCTGGCCGAATACCTCGGCACCGACCTGGCCAGGATCGCCAACGAACTGGATAAACTGGCCCTCAACCTGCCCACCGGCGCGACCGTCACTGCCCACCACGTGCAGGAGTACGTCGGCATCAGCAAGGACTACAATGTGTTTGAGCTGCAAAAGGCGCTGGCGACGCGTGACCTGCCGAAGATCGCCCGGATGCAGGCCTATTTTGCGGCCAACATCCGCAAAAATCCGCTCATCGTCACCATTTCCAGTTTGTATACCTATTTTTCCAAAGTGTATATGCTTCATGGCCTGCGTGGCAGCAGCGATGCGGAGATGGTGAAGGCACTGGACCTGCGCTCCGACTGGTTCCTGAAAGAGTACAAAGTGGCGGTCAACAACTACTCGCCCGCGCAAACCATCCAGGTGATCGCCTTGCTGAAACAATACGATCTGCGTTCCAAAGGGGTGGATACCGACACCACCAACACTGGCGAAGAAGAATTAATGAAAGAGCTGTTTTGGAAAATACTGCATTGACCCTCCGCGTTTTGCCTGTAAGTTTGTTGGCCTGCACATTTTTTCCAATTTGGATCACTTTGTCTTTGAAAATGCCTTCCTATGCCCACTTCCAGTTATAAAGTCGTTTCCGGCGACACCCTGTTCGGCATTGCCAAAAAATTCGGCATGCGGGTGGACGACCTGAAAAGCCTCAACCACCTTTTCTCCAACAATTTGAACATCGGGCAGTCCCTGCAGGTCCGCACGGCCGGCTCGGCGCCCATTCCTGCGGGCAATTCCACTCCGCCAACCAGCTCGGGCAGTACCGGCAGCTATCGCGTTGTGCCCGGTGATACACTGTTTGGCATTGCCAAAAAATTCGGCATGAGCGTCCAGGAGTTGCAGGGCCTCAACCAACTGACTTCTAGCAGCTTAAGTATTGGGCAATTGCTAAAAGTACGCGGCGGCGCCTCCGTTCCGGTGACGCCTGCGCCTATATTTCATCCCGATCCGGCGCCCGTTACCAGCGATGATTACCGGTCGGCCCGCCGGCAATTCCTGCTCGACGTGCGACAAGATGCGGGTTTCCAGCGTTATTTTCTCACCGTCCCCCTGCTGAACGGTGGCCAGGTAGTGGCGAACATGCGCGATAACATCGCTTCGCAATTCCGGGTGTATCCGCAGGGCATTATGTACGGCGGGCAGTCGCACCTGGCCTTGGACCTGGCAACCATTCAGGCGGTCGGACTATCGCCCAGGCAGGCCCAGGCGCTGCAGTATGTGTCCACCCACGAAGGCAGCTTCGATGCGATCAACAGCTATGACCAGGGTATTTTCTCGTATGGCTTTATCCAGTTCACCGGCGCTGCAGCGGTGGGAGGCAGCCTGAATCAGGTGCTGGCCAGTATGAAAGCCAATGCCCCGCAGACCTTCCACCGGGTCTTTCAGCGCGTAGGCATCGACGCCGAAGGCAGCGGAAAAGCAGCGACGGTGGTTGTGCTCGACGACTCGGGCCACCGGCTGCGCGGCGATCAGGGATGGCTGTATATCCAGCAGAGTCCTCAGCTTTACGGCGCCTTTATCCAGGCCGGTTTCGAGCCGACCCTCGTCCGCGAGCAACTGCGTATGGCCAATGCGCTGTATGTGCAACCGGCGCTCAATTTTAAACTGGATGTGACGGTGGCCGGCATCCGCCTCACCATTCCGCGGCTGGGTGACATCATTAATTCCGAAGCGGCGCTGACCCTCATGTTCGCGCTGGCGGTGAACCAGGGCGTGGGCGGCATGAGCCGGACCTTTGCTGCGGCCATCGGGACGGTGGCCTCCCGTTTCGGGCTGACTTCCAGCCAGGCCCTGGCCGGCATCAACGAGCAGCAGGTGGTGGAAACCATCGCGGTGAGCACAACCGACCCCCGGGTCATCAACCGGGTGAACGGCGTGATCCAGTCGGGATTGAGCTTCGCCTAGCTTTGACGGCCTATTCTCCGCCCATTTGTACCACCCGCGTCGGGCCCAGCATTTCATTGCGGACGGCGATCTGGCGCAGAGTATTCTGTGCCACTTTTAAGAAAGCTTCGGCGACCAGGCTGTCGGTCTGGAGGATGGCCGGGCGGCCATCGTCGCCGCCCTCGCGAATGCTCTGCACCAGCGGGATCTGACCCAACAGAACCGAATTGCTTTCCAGCGCCAGCTTTTTCCCGGCACCCTGACCAAATATAAAATATTTGTTCCCCGGCAGTTCCGCCGGCGTGAACCAGGCCATGTTCTCCACCACGCCCAGAATAGGCACGTTGATCTGGGGCAGCAGGAACATGTTCATGGCTTTGATGGCATCGGCCAAAGCCACCTGCTGGGGTGTGGTGACCATTACCACGCCGGTCACCGCGACCGTCTGCACGAGGGTGAGTTGCACGTCGCCGGTGCCGGGCGGCAGGTCCACGATTAGAAAATCGAGGGGTTCCCAGAGCACGTCGTTGACGAATTGCTTGATAATGGCCGCCAATCGGGGACCGCGCAGCACCACGGCCTGTTCCGGTTCGACGATATTGCCGATACTGATACAGGGCATGCCGTAGGCCTGTAGCGGCACCATTTTGGCCTTGCCGGTCACGTCCTGTATTTTGGGGCGTTGCCCGACGAGGCCGAGCATGGTCGGCAGGCTGGGACCGTACACATCGGCATCGAGGATGCCTACCCGGGCGCCCAGCTGCTGCAGGCCGAGGGCGAGATTGACGGCGACGGTACTTTTGCCCACGCCGCCTTTTCCGGAGGCCACGGCAATGATGTTCTTGATATGCGGTACGGCGCTGCTGTTTTCGGCACTGCCCGGGGCACGGGCCACGAAGTGGGCATTTACGTTGGCCTGCGGGTACACCTCGCTGATGGCGCCGATGCAGGCGAAGTTGAGTTCGGCCTTGCCCTGCATCTGGAGCGATGGAATGAGGAGTTTGAAATTGACGTTGTCGCCCTGGATGTCCAAATCCTGCACCATGCCGGCCGTGATAATATCCTGCCCGGTCTGCGGGTCACGCACCTGGCGGAGGGCGGCGATGATTTTTTCCTTTTCCATATACTTGACGATTTTACGACGGGCAGGTTTGCCTCCGGCAACTGGCCGGGTGCAAAAGTACAAATGCGCCACACCGGACAGTACGGGGTGGCGCATTTATATTGGTTGTCTAAGCTGACTGCGGCACTAATTGGGGCAGGCTTCCAGCATTTTTGCCAGTTTGATCACATCGTCGGCGTTGCGCTTAAAGCCATCCTGGTCAGCGGCTTCCACTGCTGCCGGGCAATTGGCAAAGACCTTTTTGATGCCCTTATTGAGATTGAGCGCGAATTTCATGCCGTTCAGCGAGATGTTTTCCGGACCTTCTACTCTTTGGATCACGTATTCGGGCGGGTTATTCAGGCCATCGCTGTCGCCCGAGTAGGCGAGGAAGGCCTTGATCTTGGGCGATTCGTAGACGGTTTCCAGTACGGTCTTGCTGCTACTGAGGGCGGCCGTATTGGCTGATTTAAAAAGTTGGATCGAAAAATTCCTGCCGTCAAAACTAAAGGCCGCTATTTTGCCTTTGTCCAGCCGGCCAATGTCGTACTTCGGGCCGAGATCAATGGCGTAGCGCACATTGCCGCTGTAGCCGAAGGCCAGACCGACCGCGCGTGGATTCTCGACCAGAAAGAGCACCTTGGTCTCGGTGCCGTTGGTGCCGGTGATGGAACCTTCATACTGCACCGTATTGGGCGTGAGGCCCAGCGATTCGCGTTTGTAGTCATCCTTGCGGCCTTCACTGGTGCTTTGGTACTGAACTTCCGGAGCCGTGGCCGCTGTCTCTTCGCTGGCTTTGAACTGGAGATGCCGCGTGGTTTTCCCGGTTTTTTCGAGGCTGGTGCGCACTTCCTGTATATCTTCCAACAGGCGTTTGCCATCCTTGGGATCATAGTCGTTCGTGACCACCGCAGTGGCATTCTCGGCCGCTTTGTCCCAGTCTTCCACCCAGAAAGAGAGCAAGGCCAGGTTGTACAGGCAGGCGTATTTGAGTTTGCGCTGGCCCTTGTCCTCGGCGTCGTATTTGTCTTTTTGCTGGCTGAAATAGGCCAGTGCGGGTTGCAGCAGCTGGCGCACGGAATCGAGCGGTAAATCCGCCTTCATCAGCGCCATGGCGGATTTAGCAGTTTGATAGGCCTGTTGAAATCCGGCGAAATCCGGATGTTTTTCCGAGTCCAGGATCTGCAATTTAGGTTGTTCGCTCACCTCGGGATAACCGTATTGAGCATTCAGGTGCGCATAAATTTCGCGCATGGCAGCGGATAGCCGTTGCTGATCGTCCTGGGCCATATCCCGCCCCAGGCTTGTCCGGTAGTAGTCGGCCAGATCGGCCGACCTTTCGAATTCCCGGGATTTAAAAGTGTGCATGCCCAATAGCCAGTCCCGCGTGCCGATTACTTTGCCTTCTTCATTGCGCACCTGCAGCGTGAGTGAATGCTCATATTCGGCGGCGTAGTAATAGGTTTTGCGTTCAGTCACCTTTCCCGCCTTGTCTTTTTCCTGGGTGGTATTGATCTTCGACTCGGTTTTCCCGGATTTATAGTCGCTCAAAGTCAGGTCAAGATTGAAGTGGCCGCCCGTTTTGACTTTTTGATAACCCGATACTTTCAGGTTGTTGGTGAAAAAATAATCCGCTATGCCGAGGGATTGCAGGTCTTTCGGATTGGCGGAGAGCACGGCGCTGTAGGTTTGATACGCAGCGGGAAATGGCTGGCGGGGCAGTCGGACGTAGCGCACGGTGACCGGCTCGGCGTCCAGGTCCACTTTTTGGGCAAAAACCGGCAGCGACAGGAGGCTGGCCAGCAGGAAAAGAAGATTTTTCATGATTAGATAAAAGTGTTAGACGAAAGTTGGAGTGGTGAAGAAGGCTGCAAAGAAGGACATAAATAAAATGGTCGGGAAGGAACCGGCATTTTACGTCCTTTAGATGACCAAACTAACGGCCTGCACCAATGCTGATCTCCTGTGGATTACTCCTGTATCGCCGCCGGGCGGGCAACCTGGAAGTACTGCTCGCCCATCCGGGCGGGCCATATTTTGCTAACCGGGACGCGGGCATCTGGGGCATTCCGAAAGGCCTGGTCGAGGCAGGCGAAGACCGGCTGTTGGCGGCCAGGCGGGAATTTGAAGAAGAGATTGGCCTGGCGCCACCGACCGATGGCCCCTTCCTGCCGCTGGGACCGATCAAACAGAAAGGCGGCAAAATAGTCTACGCCTGGGCGGCCGAGGCGGATTTCGAGCCCGGGGCGCTCAAAAGCAATACTTTCAAAATGCAGTGGCCACCCAGGTCCGGTCAATGGATACAATGCCCCGAAATAGATCGTGCGGAATGGTTCTCCCTGGCCGAAGCGCAGGAGAAGATTTTGGCGGCACAATGGGCGCTGGTGGAGGAGTTGGTGAAAGTTCTGGGTGATGAGTATTTCGGGCAATTAACGCTCTAATCAAACACACAACGCTTTAAATACTTTCAACTACGTGGATGCGGCACTAGCCCCCGGTTTCCAGCCGAAAAGCCACCGTTTGTACCCGCTTGGTCGGAATGCCTTCCACCGTGTTTTCTTCCAGGATCATCGCCTGCGCGGCGGGCAGGTCGAATACACCGCGCATATCCCGCACCTGGGCCGCCGGTACGCCCTGTTCCCGGAACCGGCGCATCAGCACCTCCAGGCTGGTTTTCTGAATGGCGGCGGCCAATCGTTCGTTCAGGGTCGCACGGTGCTCCACCCGGGCCTTATTGGTTTGAAAATGAGCATGTTGCAGCAGATCATCCAGCTGCAAGACGCCGCAAAGCCGTTGGAACTGCCGCTCCGTGCCCACCGCTAGCACGACCGGCTGTCCATCGGCGCAGCTGAAAATATCGCCGTAAGGAGCAATGTTGGGGTGCTGCGTCCCCATGCGCTGCGGAACGTGGCCGGTCATCAGGTAGTTGGCGGCCTGGTTGAGCAGCGAGGCGACGGCCGATTCGAGCAAAGAAGTGCTGACGACCGCGCCCTGGCCGCTGCGTTCGCGGTGCAGCAGGGCGAGCAACACGCCCTCCTTGAGTTGGTGGGCGGCCAGGGTATCCACGAAGGCCACCGGCAGGCGCACCGGTGGCCGGTCGGGCTCGCCGGTCATGTGCAAATAACCCGCTTCGGCCTGCAGCACAATATCAAAGGCCGGGCTTTCGTCCTCCGGATCGGCAAAAGCATGCAGCTGCGCGAAGATCAGGCGTTGATTCTGGGCGCGCAGGGTGTCGGCATCCACGCCCATCCGCCGGGCGGAGGAGGGCTTGAAATTGGAAATCACTACGTCGGCAGCCAGGGCGAGGGCAACTGCCTGCTGGCGATCGGCCGGGTCGTTCAGATCCAGGAACAGGTGTTGCTTACCCCAGTTCACACTACACCAATAGGCGGAAATCGGCGATGCCGGATCCTCGATGGGCAGCTTCCAGCCCCGGGTCATATCGCCGCCAGTCGTTTTATTCTCGATTTTGACGACCTCGGCGCCAAGTTCGGCAAAGAACATCCCGACGGCGGGTCCGGCCAGCACACTGGCAAATTCCACTACTTTTAAGCCGGAAAAAAACTGG
>JBKJKS010000392.1:0-13203 GCA_046597295.1 Saprospiraceae bacterium | reverse complement strand
ACAACGGCGAGTTCGACGACTGCCACCCTTCGATCAGCATCGACGGTGATAAATTGTTTTTTTCCTCTAACCGGCCCGGTGGCAAGGGCGGCATGGACCTCTACGTAGCCTATCGCGTGGGCGATTCCTGGAGCGAACCGGTCAATCTGGGCGAGGGCGTGAATACGGGCGGCAACGAAGTATTTCCCTTTATCCATGCCGACAACACGCTGTACTATGCCTCCACCGGCCTGGAAGGACAGGGCGGCCTCGATATGTACTACGTCATTCCCGATGCGGCCAGCTGGACCACGCCGGTCAACCTGGGCGCGCCCTTCAACACCAGTGGCGATGACTTCGGCCTGATCGTAGACCTCAACAAGATCAACGGCTATTATTCTTCCAATGGCGCCGGTGGCGCCGGCGGCGACGAGATTTTCAGCTTCCATACCAACAATGGGAATCTGGATGATTACCTGTTGCAAAATAACCGCGTGCCGGCCCGTCCGGTGGATTTGAAAATCGTGGTCACGGATAAGCGCAGCGGGTTGCCGGTGGCCGATGCCGAGGTGAAAATCGTGAATGCCGCCGGCGAAAACGTGATCGGGCGGGATGAAGCCGGCAACCTCATCACGGTGCAGACGGTGGATGGTCAGGACGTGATGAAAGCCATGACGCCCAACGGCGGACTGAGCGGCAGCACCGACCAGCAAGGTCGTTTTGCCGGTGAAGTGCTTCCGGCCACCTACGTGATCAGCGTCATCAAGCCGGGCTACCAGACCAAACAACTGCGCCTGCCCATCACCAAGCCGGGTAATGAACTGGCCGTACAGCTGGACAGGGCCAATGTGGAAGGCAAGGCCCACTGGAATGCCTCGCTGTTCAATTACCTGACCAATGCACCAATGGCCGGCGCAGCCCTCGTCGTCACCAACCGGACGACCGGTCAGCGCGACACCGTGTACGCCGATGACAATGGTCTGGTGGACCATTACCTGGACCCGAACACGAAATACAAGGTGGACATTTACCAGGGCGGACGCCTGGTGGGCAGCAGCGAAATTGACACCCAGGGCTGGCCGGCCAATGGCCCCGTCACCAACCAGAACTTCTCCGTGGCGCCCATTATGCCGGGCGCCAAGATCGAGCTGCCCAACATTTACTACAACTTCAATGATGCCACGCTCCGGCCCGATGCCCGGCAGGACCTGAACATGATCGTGGCCCTGCTGAAACAGCAACCGACCATGGCCATCGAACTGGCCAGCCACACCGATAGCCGGGGCAGCGCCTATTACAACCAGGATCTCAGCCAGCGCCGCGCCAACGGGGTGGTGGACTACCTGGGCGCCCAGGGCATCGATCGGGCCCGGGTACGCCCGGTGGGCTATGGCGAGAGCGAGCCGCGCAACAACTGCACCGATGGCGAAAGCTGCACTGAACTGCAGCATGCCCGCAACCGGCGGACCGAAATGCGGATGACCTCCGGCCTGCAGGCCGCCTCCGTGGTCTACGTGGACGGACAGATCAGCGGTGAAACGCAGCCCGCCAATACGCAGGTGAACGTCGCCCCGCTGACCCCGGGCAATCCGGTGCCGGTGTCCGTGACGACTGCCGATCAAAACGCCTACTACGTCATCGCCGGTTCGTTCCTGATGGAAAACCGCGCCCAGAACCGCCTGAACGAACTGCTGGCCGCCGGTTATACGGAAGCGGAAGTGGTGCGTTTTCCCAATTCCACCTTCTATTCGGTCTGTGCGGGCAAGTTTTCTGTCCGGCAGGAAGCCGTGCAAATGGAGAAGCGACTGGAACAGGGTAATAATATTGAAGCATTCGTGCGGGCCGTACAGTAACCGGCTGGCAGACGCTGCGGAAGAGCACCGTCGGGAGATTGTCTCCCGACGGTGTTCCCATTTAGACCGTACTTCCCGCCATTTTCCCGGAAAAGCGCAAGCTGGGCAACCGAAAGACCCCGGTTGTTGTTACTTTTGCGTCCTTCAACAAAAAACGGACGACGCCATGGCGATCATGATTACCGATGAGTGCATTAATTGCGGGGCCTGCGAACCGGAATGCCCGAATAATGCCATTTACGAGGGTGGGGTAGAGTGGGCCATCGCCGATGGCAATACCGTGCTCGGCGACTATCGCCTGGAAGACGGCGCCGTCACCGATGCCGCTACCAAGCATATGCCGATGTCGAACGAATACTATTACATCGTCCCCGATAAGTGCACCGAGTGCGTGGGTTTTCATGAAGAACCGCAGTGTGCCGCCGTGTGCCCCGTCGACTGCTGCGTGCCCGATCCCGACCGGGTGGAAACGCGGGACGAGCTGCTGGGGAAGAAGGAGCGGTTGCACCTGTAACCCTTATTCGCTTTATTTCGCCACAATCAGTCGTTTGATGGTACTCGTCCCATTATCAAGGATGAATTTTACCAGATAGATTCCGGACTCCAGCTGGCTGGTTTCTCCGGTTTCCTGCGGCCCATTGATGACCTTTTCATAAATCAATTTTCCAGTATGGTCCAGCAAATACATGCTGCCCGAAGTATTATCCGGCAATTGAACTAAAAATGTACCGTACGTTGGATTGGGCAGCATAGTAATCTGATCGACGTTATTTTGCTGATCGGACCGTACCTGTTCTTCCTCCCGGATGGCGAGCGGAGCGGGTGGCATTGTTGGCTGAGGTAGGTTCAGCGCTAATGAAGATTTTTCGCCATCATTCAGCATGGCAAGAGCACGCCAAACGTTCATTCCTCCCGATGCAGGAGATTGCGTTGCTACATCCTGCACTTCTATTAACTGCATGTCGTTGAGGCCGTCTGCCTTATGGATAATATTTTCCAGCATGATGCGATTGATCGTTTTTTCGTTACTTTCATCGCCTTGTGTAGTAGGTATACACTGGTTCATCCTCAACGCCTCGGAAAATCCAGGCAGGCTCTCCAGCCAGTAGGTATTGCTGACCGCTGTGTACTGCTGCTGCATCTGCCATACCTCAGTAAGGAGCCGTTTTTTTTGCTGAAATAAAGGGGCGAGCTTATCTGGATCGGTGGTGGCTTCCATTTGCGCGTCCATATTCGCCATTAAACCGAATTGCGCCAGGCGTTGACCGATTAAATCTTTGGCGGCATGGCGCAGCGTTTCGCTTCCGGCAATTGTCGCTTCTATTTTGCGCTCTACGGCATGAAACCTGCTGACTGTAGAATTGCTGTTGGAAGATAAAAACGAGGTAAATGCCGGGTTGGCAGCGGCATAGTCCGGATACCTGTGCAGTTTACCATACAGAAAGCGCTTTCCAATCCAGCCTTGATATGGCTGCGGAGCAATGCTGCCAGGGAATTGATCGGCAGCAATTAATAAATCCAGGCCGTCTGCATTGCCCGCGTCCGTTAAACGGGTGATACATGCTGTGCTGGGCAGCCCAGCAGGGTCTACAGCAAAGAAATCATTTGTAATGTCCGGAGTGACGTTTTCCGGGTGATACGCGGAGAAGTAACTGTAGTAGCCTATCCCCCCCGGAAGGGTTGAAAAAACTGATTGCGGGGTATGTACCAGGAATTTGCTGAGCGCGGGGTCAGCGCCAGGTAGCGCAATGGCATGGTGAACAGACCTGTAGATGAGTCCAGGAAAATTAATCGGAAACCATTTATTCCCTTGATTATTTTGCGGCCCTATCAAGCTGTTGTTGAATATCTCTAATCCTTCGCCCATGGCATAAATTTCGTTCCCGGCAAAATCGGTACCAGTATTGGTCCCCCAAAAATCATAACCCCGGCTGGCGCCCAGGGAACCTCCGATGTTAGAGCAGATTTTGGTGTTCTGAAAATCATTCAACCAGAGAAATTCAAAAGCGATGGTATTAGGGTCCGGGTAAAAACGATTATCGGTAACCTGGTTATTGACCCCATCAGATCCCTGCAGGTATATGCCATTACTGACACTGGCATAAGCGCCAGTATTAAATTGGTTGCCATAAATATGCAGATTATTCATTTCCCCTTTTGCCTCGATGCCATTCCCATAGGTATTGGTACCGACGTAGGTAGCACAATCAAATTTGTTATTAAAAATTTGAATATCACTCGATTCAGGAAACATATTATTGATGTAAATGCCGGTTGAAGCGTAAGCACGGAAACTAAAGTTACTTTCGCTGATCATAATATGTGTACCGGCCCCCACATTACCGGTTCCACCATTCAAATGTATCCCCCTCACCTGATATTGGGTATTGGGCACAATGGCACTGAAACTGATGTCCAGGCGGACATCGGCATGGAGCCCAAATCCCCCGATATATATTCCATTGCGGAATATATTCGCTATATCAGGAAGGCTGGTGTTTAAGTTAATACTGGTATGGGTGATGTCCACAATTTGAGCGCTTCCGATATGTATACCATTTCCCTCACAATTGTTAAACTGCGACTGAGTCAGTTTGATCGAACCATGCTCCATAAATATCCCGTCCTTTCTGATTCTCTGCATATTAAAACGGCTTGCGCCGATATGGGTCGCGTTGCCTTCGGCATACACCCCATACTTCAGGTCGGTAAATCGGTTCCCATTGGACTGAAAAGCATATAAATAAGCATCCTGCAACTTAACGCCCGCTTCGGTAATGTCATCGGTCGTGCCGTTAAGAGGCGCATTGCAAGTGAACCGATTGCCCGCAAAGGTCAACAGGAGCGGCCCCGTAACCCCAATACCCGGCGCTGGTGTGATGAGATGAATGCCTGTTCGATTGCGGTTGAACGTGGTCTGCTGAATGTAGAGAGTCGTCGGACCACTGGCATAGATGGCTGTTTCGGCGTCTTCAATCACCGAGTTGCCGGCAGTGGAAATGGTTGCCAAAGGACCGAGGGTAATGCCTTTCCAAAGCGCGTTGCAGGCAAATAGTTTGGAGTTATTAATCGAGAGCCAACCACCTCCGTCGAAACCATTGGGTCTGCCAGTAATGGCAATCTCCACGCCGGGATTGATTTTGACGACCGCGTCCTGAAAAGTGAACGGCACGTCAACTTCAAAATCACCAACGATGCAAACGTTTCCGGTGACGGAAGCACCAATTAACGAGGATTTCGGGAAAGTTGTACCTGTACCGATTTGCATCGCGCAGTCGAACCCGGCATACATCTCGCAAAGCGCTTGTCCTGGGCGGCCGGCAAACGTAGGCTCTTCCTTTTTACCTGCCGGGATATTTTCATATTGTGCAGGAAGGGGCACTGAACCAGCGACGGCCAAAGTAAACAGAATAGCGGGCAAAGGGCTGTGCTTAAAATAATTGTACGCTGGATTAACCAGCCATCGGACATCAAGAGAATTGTTCATCATTGGGTTATTTTGAGGTGAAAATATGATTCAGGGTACTCTCATAAATCGACCATACCGATAGCCGGCTTTTGCCGGCGCTGTAACCGTAGAGGAGGCGCCGGCGCTTGGCAACGCCGGTTTTTCATCGTGGGTGTGCGCCCGGACTCGGCCGTGGCGATGTGTTGTCTGTAGGGATATTGCCAGAGGGTGTGCGGCAAACGAAACCGGCTGGGAGGCGGGATAATACGCCCAGTGCATCTTGAAAGGGTAGTGCCTAGCCCGATGTGCCCGTAATTTTGATACTCTAGAGGATGGGGATCAGTCGTTGCGCCGCTTCGACGATAAGCCATCCTGCCTGGTGCAGTAGTGGAGAAGGGCCTAGCTAAAGCCGCTTTCTCTGCCGGAATAGCCGTATTCAGATAAGGTTACCTGGGTGATTAGGGGACTTCAGCGCATTCCTGCAGCAGGAACGTCTTTTTTGCAAAAAAAGTTTCACTACCTCAAAAATGACAATTTTCTTACAAAGCCTGGATTTGACCTGCCTTTTGCGTCATGAATGCTGCTAACGGTATTATGCCGGGCCTCATCGAACAGCCGGAATGCCCGAACAATGCCATTTACGAGGGTGGAGTGGGCCTTCGCCGACGGCAACCCGTCAGTTCTGTTGCCTGGCGAGGATGATTAAATCGGTCGTTACTTTTCCATCCTGCGCCGGATAGGTTCTGCGTTGCAAATCGATGATCTTAAATTCATTTTCCTGTAGCGCATGGGTCAGATCTTCCGCCCGGTGGTAGTACATGTACAGTTGGTCACCGGTGCTGGATGTTTTAATGCCTGATTGATTATCATCATTCTCCTCCATAGTGCTTACATAAAATACGCCCCCGGATGTCAGCAGGCGCGCGGCATCACCGATCAGTTTTATAGATTCTACCTTTGATAAATACGGCAAGCAGAAACCGCACAGGATTCCTGCATACTTTTTATCCAGCGTATCTATATCCCGGCAATCCATTTGTTGAAATTCCGCTTGCGGATTGTTTAATTTAGCCAGGTTAATCATGTTTATGGATAAGTCAATCCCCAGGATTTTATAGTCCGGCCGTTTTTTTAATAAGTATTGCGTGATATTACCCGGTCCGCAGGCCACATCTAAGATATCGGCATTTTCCTGTACTACGTGTTGGCAAAACAGATCGAACGTATCATGGTACAAATCCAGGTGCATGTATTTATCCTGGTACAATTGCGCATGTTTATTGAAGATGTCGACGGTGGTTTTGGTTTTGTCCATGGGCGGATGGTTTTTAGAAATTGAGTGTAACTGATGCCAGACTACTGGACATTTTGACATTGGACAGGTTTACGAGAGAGATTGAACGTCAAGCCTTAAGACTTTTATTTGCTTTGAGCAAAACCGTCATAAACAATGAATTTTTGGTAAAAATAAGCCTTCTTTGTAAAAGCCGCTCCGCCAGCCGTGGTCTGCCGTCAAACCGGCCCTTCGCAAAAAAATCTGCCCGATTTCCCAACTTCCTGTAGCGTTTCTCCATCCTTGCCCATCTTATCTGCAAGGACGGTCCAATCCACCATTTCCACAACGCTACAAATGCACCATAATGTCACCTATTTCAATTTTGGTGTGCAGGTGGGACTGGTGTATCAAATAGAGAAAGTAAAAAAAGGAAAATAGCCGGCGGGAGTGCCGGCTGCTCTGCATGCCCGTTGACCGAGATCCGGTCAGCGGGCATTTTTTGTCCGGAGCGCTGCTTAGAAAAATGCGCTGCCACCAGGCATTATTGGTAAAAAGGGGGATCGTACTTTTGCCGGGCGGTCATGGTGGCCTGCTGAAAACCAGGCCAGGTCCTGATCAACCTTTATCAACCAACCATCTAACCTTCCCGCCCATGAGCATGTACTGGGTCTATGACCTGCCCAATATTGTTTTTGCGCTGGGCTGCATCGTCTTTTTCGTGGTGCTGGCCGTCTCGGGCCTGGTCATTTTCCGGCGCTTTATTTTCAGCCGGGTCATCCCGCAGGCACACAACGACGTGGTGAGTTATTTCATGGCCGGTATGAATGCCATCTACGGCATTACGCTGGGTCTCATCGCCGTGGGGGCCTGGGAGAATTTTTCGGATGTGGATACCAACGTAAGCCGGGAGGCTGCAGCGGTAGCTGCGCTCTACCAGGATATCCGCATGGTGCCGGCGCCGATGGGCGACACCCTGCGCGGGGAAATGCGCGAATACGTGCGCTACACCATCCAGGATGCCTGGCCGCAACAGCAGCGCGGCATCCTGCCCCAGGGCGGTACCGAACGCCTGACCCGTTTTCAGACCACACTGCAACGGTTCGAACCGCAGGGCAAAAACCAGGAAATCATGCTGGCGGAGGCCTACCACCAATTCAACCAGATCATCGAGCTGCGCCGGGTGCGCCTGCAGAACGTGAACACCGGGCTACCGGCAGCGGTATGGTACGTGATCTTCTTCGGGGCCATCCTGAACATCGTCATCACCTGGTTCTTCGTTACCGACCGCTTCCGGGTGCACCTGCTGATGACGGCCCTGTTCGCCGGGCTGCTCGGCTCGCTCATTTTCCTGGTGGCGGCCATGGACAATCCCTTCCGGGGCGCGGTCAGCGTGGGGTCGGATGCTTTTCAGATCGTGTATGCGAAGATGAGGGAATGAGGGATTACGGCAAATTTGGGGATGGTTACGCCTTAAAATGCTCTGATCAGCGGTTTATTCCACTTTACTCCTGCCCGACCGGTCCACCACCGCCGCACTGGCCTGCTGCGTACTGAACAGCACCACATCCTGCACATTTACATGGGGCGGGCGGGTAGCCATGAAGTAAATCACGTCGGCTACATCGGCGGCGTGCAGGGCCTGAAAATCGTCATAGACCTGGTGGGCGCGTTCGGCATCGCCGTCGAAGCGCTGGAGGGAGAATTCGGTGTCCTCCACGTGGCCGGGACTGACCTGGCTCACCCGGATATTGTGCTGGTGCAGGTCCAGGCGCATGGCCCGGGTGAGCGCATCCACCGCAAATTTGGTGGCGCAGTACACATTGCCATTGGCATACACTTCTTTACCCGCGCTGGAGCCGATGTTGATGATGTGGCCGCGCCGGCGCGCCACCATGCCCGGCGCAATGGCGCGGGTGACGTACAACAGGCCTTTCAGGTTGGTATCGATCATCGTCTCCCAATGGTCGAGGCTGCCCTCCTGGATGGGCGCCAGGCCCTTGGCCAGTCCCGCATTATTGACCAGAATATCCACGTTTTGCCAGCCCTCGGGCAGATTGGTCAGCGCCGCTTCCACCGCGCCGTGGTCGCGTACGTCGAAAGGCAGTAGGATGACGTCGCTGTTGAGCTCGGTCTCGAGCTGCGTTTTCAGCAGCACCAGGCGTTCCAGTCGCCGGCCGGTGAGAATCAGGCGGTGGCCGGCCTGGGCGAACAACTCCGCTGTGGCGCGGCCAATGCCGGAAGTCGCGCCCGTGACGAGCACGGGGAGGACTTCGCGGGGCGGCGCGAAGACGGGGGGCGGCAGGACCACGGTTTCTTCCGGCGGCCGATCGCTGGCTACTTCCGCCAGGGATTCCGGCAGCGGATCCGCCGAGAACATGCGGTCGTATTCGTCCGTGCGGAGACCCGGCTGGAGGGCGATGGCCCGTTGGTACCAGTCTTCAGCCTGGGCAGGACTTCCGCTTTGGACGCTGGTTTTGGCCAGGGCCAGATGCACGTCGGCATCATGCGGATTGGCTTCCAGGGCTTTATTCAGGTAATGTACCGCCGTTTCGCGGTAGTCGCGCAGGTGTTCACTGGTCATTATGCCCAGTTTGCGATACACGTCGGGATAGTGCGGATCGAGTTCGGCGGTGCGGTCCCAGCAATACTTGGCAAACAAATAATCGCCTTTTTCCAGCGCCATATCCCCCATCAGCTCGTACGATTTGGCTTCGCCCGACTCGGTGAGCGGCGGTTCCGGTTCGGGATCGATCGCTTCTGCCCGGGCGGAAAATTCTTCCGTCTCCGTCTCGGGTACGGGCGGTGCAACTCGGTACTCCTCTGTCCCGGCCATCGGTTCGGTTGCCGGCGGACTGTATTTTTCCAAGGCCAGCGCGTAGTCTTCCCGCAGTCCCGGATGATCGGGGTGCTGCTCGATGGCCAGCTGGAACAGTTCCAGTCCACGATCGATGTGGCCCCGTTCGAGCCAGAACCAGGCATCGCGCATGGTGGTCTCGATCTCTGGATCGCGATCGGCAGAAACTTCCTGGCTGGTCTCCGCTGCCGGCCAGGTTGTACCGGTGGTCAGAAAATCCAGATCAGGCTCCAGGGGTTCCGTGCCGGTCAATTCCGCTGCCTCCGGCGGAGTGTACGGGTTTTCAGGCACTACAAATGGCTCCTCCAGTGATTCCTCCACTGATTCGTCAAACGACTCGTCGGGCAACGGATAATCCGGGGTTTCCAAAGGCTCCGCCGGTGTGGGCGCCAGCAGCCCGGTCAGCGCGGGCACCTCGGCCATGACGGCAGGCGTGGTATGCTCGGTCGCACCCATTCCTTCCTGATCCAGGGCGGCCAGGCGGCGATACTGGCCATGCCAGTCGGACAGGCCGAATTTTTGAAAGAACAGCGCAAAATCCTGGCTTTCCAACTGCTCCTCCGTGCTGTAACCGGCGTCGCGCAGCGTGGAGATCACGTCGCCCATCTGGTTGGCAATGCTGCGCACCTGATCGAGCCGTTCGTCCAGGGCTATTTTGTCCGCTGCCACTGCCTCCTGGTGGGCATTGCTGAGGTCGAGCCAGGTATTTTGCCAGAAGTTCATGTACTGCAGGGCATTTACCATGCGGTCGATGTGGGTCGGCTGGGCGACGCCATCCGCATCGACGCCGTCGGCGATCACGGCCAGGAGGCGCTCCTGGCGGGCCAGCTGCTGTAACACGGGCAGGAGACCGACCATGCACCGGTAGTTCTTCAGCAGATTATCGGTCACCAGGAGCAGGACCGGCTCCTCGTTGGACCGCAGCTGCTCCGCAAAAGCGCCGGCCGACGCCGCGTTCTGGTCGGTGATGTGCTCGAACGGAATACCGATGCGGCTCAGTTTGTGGTCGAGGTAGTGCGCCAGTTCGGCATTATCGTGGCAGTAAGCGAGCTGTATACGGTTCATGTATTGGTCAGGTGTGGATTTTTATAGTTCGGTTTCAGCAGGGTTGTTTCATTCATCATTCATCATTTTCATCAACGCTTCAAATTCCCCTTTAAACGCTGCGTATTTGGAAGTAGCCGGCCCGTCAAAGCCGGTGTGGATACGGCGGATCCGGTTGTTTTTATCCAGCATGATCATGGTTGGGAAAGCCATCACCTTGTTGAGGTTTGGAAATACCCGTTCGGCCTCGGCGGTGTTGGCCGCCCCGGCGTACACTAAGTCAAACGGTATGCCCATTTGTTTCTTGTATTCCAGCAAGTGGGCGTTGATGCGGGCCGGGTCTTTGCCACGTTCGAAGGAAAAGCCAACGACGGCTACCTGGGGCGCGATGGCGGGATTGTTGGTCAGGTATTCGGTCAGGAAGCGCTGCTCATCCCGGCAATTCGGGCACCAGGTGCCCGTGATGGTAAAAATTTTGATTTTTCCATCAAATGGCGGACCGGGGAAGGTCAGGTCGGCGCCCTGCGGGGTTTTTAGCGAAAAAGCGATGGTGCCGGCATTGGGTTTGAGGCGGGTGAGCGAGTCGGCATTGCCGAGCTGAAAGCCGGGGTCGCGCCAGGCCGTCCACAAAGTACGAAAATGGGTGCCGGAGCGGAACTCCCCCTGCAGGCTATCGCCCCGAATGCTGCCCGAGAACAGGTAAGCGTGGGCGCCGTCGAAGGCGGAAAGCCAGAACTTCCGGCCCTGCACGGTACCTTCCAGGTAGCGATAATCGCCGGTTTCGGTGCGAAAAGTGCCGGCCAGGTGGTTGCCTGTCTGCTGAAATTCGGCGATGGCTTTATCGGCGTCCGGCTTTTCAATGCCGAATAAAGCGGCCCATTCGCCCGTGAGTTGCCCGGCCGGCGCCTGATTAAGCGAAGTGAAGCGGTAATCGCGGCCCGCATGGGCGTAGAACGGAATGCGGTAATTCTCCTTGGTAGTCACCACCCATTCGCCCCGCATCACACCGCTGCGCAGCTCCGCGTGGATGTAGGACTGGTACTCCGGGAAATACAAATTCATGGTGTCGCGGGCCTGGGTGCGGTCGCGCCCGTAGCGAATACTGTCGCAGCGAATGCGCTCCGAGCCATTGATGATCTCCACATAAAACCGCTCTTCGTCCAGGTACTTGACCTCGAAATTAAAAGGCAGCTCGCCGGGCTTGAACTGATCGGTCAGCAGGATCACGGTATCTTTGTCGCGCACGGGAATCTGAAACTTTTCCAACTCCAGCACCCCCCGCCAGATGCCAGGCGCCACGCGGGTAAAGGACGAATCGGCGGTGAGGCAGCCACTCAGCGCAATCACTAAAAGACTGAAATACAAATATTTGTGCATATAAAAGTATTTGTGACGCGGCTTTCAGGGCCACAAAAATCGCTTTTTGGGTGGAATGACCCGGCAGCGGCCGCTGGGATGAACGCCCAACAAAAGTAAAGCATCGGAAACGGGAAAAGCCCTGTGGGGTTTAAAAAGGACGGTAATAAACGCGCGGACGGCATGGGATTTGCCAAAAATGCAACCTACTTTTGTACAAACTTCCAGCAAAGCTTTACCGCTACACCCTATGTTCCAGAACTGGTTCAAAGATTTGGTCGAACGACATGCCTTCGGGGTATGCCAATACCTGGGCGAAAAGATGCACATCGCGCCGGCGGTGGTGCGCAAGTACTTCATTTATACCTCGTTCATCGCTATGGGCTCCCCCCTGATCCTGTATCTGGTCGGCGCCTTTTGGGTGAATATCCGCCACTACATCCGCCGTGGTCGCTCTCCCATTTGGGAATAAAATTCCCCACTTTTGGGCGGCTTGTTTTTTTCCGGACTTTAATCGAACTAAACACCACCCACTATGCAAGGTCCATTTCGCTCACTGCTCGCCGGGGTTGCCGCCTGGAAACTCGGCGGCGGCTGCTTCTCTACCGTCATTATCTTTTTTGTCATTTATTGGCTGCTGGGTTACTGTGGTCAGTAATTCGGCGTCAGATAAATGCGGCCCACTTCCGGAGATTCGGAAGTGGGCCGCTTGCTTTGGGAAAGAGGATGGCCTATCGCTCCGGTAAGCCACCCTTCAACCAGTCAATCTACACCTTCAACGCCGCAAAGTTCTCCAGACTGCGCTGTGCGCCCTGCATCGGTGTGGTCAGGTAATTTTCCAGCTCGATGATGAAATACTGCAGGCCCGCTTTCGACCGTTCGGCAAAAATGCTCTTGAAGTCGATGGTCCCGTCACCGAATTCGATGGAGGGGCGCTTATCGGCGGCGGACATATCTTTGGCGTGGCAGAGTTCGAAACGCCCCGGGTACAGTTGGATCCAGTCCAGCGCATTGTAGCCCGCAAAATACACCCAGTAAATATCCATTTCCATAGTCATCAACTGCGGATCGATCTCCTGTAGCAGCCACTCGTACATCAGGCGCCCATCGGGACCTTTGACGAGAAATTCAAAATCATGGTTGTGGTAGCCAAAGCGCAGTCCGGCCTGGCGGGCATAGCGGGCGGCGGCATCGTATACCTGCACCAACTGCGGGATTTGCCCGCGTTCCGCATCCCCCACGTAGGGATTGATAATGTACTTCTGGCCGACCGAAGCGGCCGTATCGATCACCTTTTTGGCCCGATCGGAGAGCGTTTTCGTCGTCGTATTGTAATCGGCCAGCGGAAAAGACGCATGGCTGCTGGGCATGGTCATGCCATTGTCTTTCACCA
>JBKJKS010000338.1:0-3234 GCA_046597295.1 Saprospiraceae bacterium | reverse complement strand
ACACACCCTGGAGGCGCCCACTGACATGGGCTTGACCGTCATGGAAGTCTGCAAGGCCCATGAACTGCCGGTGGAGGGCACCTGCGGCGGCATGGCGCTCTGCGCCTCTTGCCACGTATATGTGCTGAGCGATCATCCCTTACCGGAGCCTTCCGACGACGAGCTGGCGATGCTCGATTCCGCTTTTTTCGTGGCGGCCAACAGCCGGCTGGGTTGCCAGCTGCGGATCCGGGAGGAGGTGGATGGCTTAGCGCTGCAATTGGCGCCGGTGGGGGAATGAGTAAAATACGCTAACTATAAGAAGCAGGCAAGACAGAACAGGAGAACAGGCTTCATAGGATGACCGTTGGTACAGCGACAAAAATCTTTACTTTTACGCCTTTCCAGGGTTTTATTATGGTGGCGACGGACTTGGAAGTCCGTCGTACATTCGGGACGGACCTGGAGGTCCGTCGTACATCTCAAAAACTTTCGCCGACCGATGCGTATAACCTTTACCCTCCTTTTTGCTGCTTTTTTCCAATTACTCTTTGCCCAAAATGCAACGCTGCAGGGCACCGTCAGCGATGCAGCCAACGGCGAAAGCCTTATCGGCGTCACCGTAAAAACCGGCAGCAGCGGCACATCCACTGATGCCAACGGCCAGTACTCCCTGGCGCTGCCGCCGGGCAGTTATGAAGTCAGTTTCACTTTTGTCGGCTACGAAACGATGACCCAGACCCTGCGCCTGGCCGCCGGGCAGACTGCGCAGCTCGATCTGGCCCTCAGCGATGCCAACAACCTGCTGCAAACTGCCACCGTCACCTCCGGCAAGTTCGAAAAGCCGCTGGGGGAGGTCACCGTCTCGATGGAGGTGCTGAAACCCCGGCTGCTGGCCAACACCAACGTCACCTCGGTGGAAAATATCCTGACCAAGGTACCGGGACTGAGTATGGTGGATGGCCAGGCCAGCATCCGCGGCGGGGCGGGCTTTTCCTACGGCGCCGGCACGCGGGTGCTGTTGCTAGTAGATGATATTCCCGCCCTGCAGGTCGATGCCGGTTTCCCCAACTGGGCGGACATTCCGGTGGAAAACATCAGCCAGATCGAAGTGCTGAAAGGGGCCGCCTCCGCGCTATACGGTTCCTCGGCGATGAATGGCATCATTAACGTGCGTACCGGTTTTGCCAAAGACAAGCCCGAAACGGAAATCGCGGTATTCGGCCGGGTCTGGACCGAACCGGCCGACGAGCGTAAAAAATGGTGGGGAAACGATACGTCGGGCATCCAACAGCCCCTGGAAACCGGCCTCAGCTTTGTGCACCGGCGCAAAGCCGGCAAACTGGACCTGGTGGTCGGCGCTTACGGGCTGTTCCGCGACAGTTATAATAAGGAAACCTATTCGCGGTACGCCCGGCTGACGCCTAACTTTCGCTACCGCATCAACGACCGCCTGAGCCTGGGCCTGAACACGAATTTCAACGTGGGTCGCAGCGGCAGTTTTTTTATCTGGGGCAACGACACGGACCGCGCTTACCAGCCGGGACTGAATTCGGCTTCCCGGTCCCTGGGGCGCCTCCGCTACAACCTCGATCCGTCACTGCAATATTTTGATCCCCAGGGCAACCGCCACAAGGTGCTGGGCCGGTTCTACTCGGTGCATAACAACAACTCCGACAACCAGAGCAACGACAGCCGGATGCTGTATGGGGAGTATCAGTTCCAACGGCAGATGACGGAGATCGGTTTGGTGGCCACGGCCGGGCTGGTCGGTATTTATACTACTGTGAACGCAGACTTATATAACAATGCCGATTACAGCAACCGCAACCTCGCCGGCTACCTGCAGCTCGATTACAAATTATTCAACCGCCTGAATCTTTCCGGCGGCGTACGCTACGAGCAAAATCGCCTGAAAAGTCCGGAAGTGGTGCGGGTATCCGCTATGGAAACGGATACTATTCCGAATGGCGTGACCAAGGAAGCCAAACCGGTGTATCGCTTTGGGGCCAACTACCAGTTGGGCAAAGCGACCTACCTGCGCAGCTCCTGGGGCCAGGGTTATCGCTACCCAACCATTGCCGAGAAATTTATCAATACCGATTTCAGTGCCGGCAATAATGTGGAGCCTAACCCGAGACTGGTCTCCGAGACGGGCTGGACCGCCGAGCTGGGCTTGAAACAGGGCTTCCGGATGGGCGGCTGGCAAGGCTATGTGGATCTGACCGGTTTCGTTTCCGAATACACCAACATGATGGAATTCGTGTTCGACCGGTTTCAAATCGTCGGCACCAACATCGGAGTGGTGTTCAAATCGAAAAACGTCAGCGCCACGCGGATCGCCGGTGGGGAAATATCAGTGGCCGGCAGCGGCCGGGTGGGCAACGGGACGCTCAGCCTGCTCACCGGCTATACGTATTTTAGTCCCCGCTACAAGAATTTCGGGCCGGAAGAAAGACGTTCGTCTTCCGATACCACCCAGAACATCCTGAAATACCGCTACGAGCATCAAGTGAAATTCGACGCCGAGTACGGCTGGAAACGCCTGACTTTCGGGGCGGGACTGAACGCCAACAGCTTCATGAAAAACATCGACGCCATCTTTGAGTTCGCCCTGCCGGGCGTGCGCAATTTTCGCATGGCGCATAACAAAGGCTTTACCGTGCTGGACGTACGGGCCGCCTATCAATGTACCAAAACACTTAGAATCAGCGTTTTATGCAATAACCTGTTGAACGAGGAATACTCGGAGCGGCCGGCCCTGCTGCAGGCGCCCCGGAGTTTCGCGCTGCGACTGGATCACCGTTTTTAAAAACTTCCTGCTCTTGAGATGCAGCGCAACTTATTTTTTCTACTCCTGCTGGCGGCTTGCCAGTCCCCCACCCCACCCGCCGGGAATACGACCAGCGTTACCGGCGCCCATCTGCTGTTCAGCCAGGCCCCTCCGGAGGCCGGCCTGCGGGATGCACAGAACTGGTGTATGCATGCGTTTCAGGAAGCCATCCGGCTCGATGCGGCGCCGGCCAACGCTAATGCCCGGGTTTTCGCGCTGGGCAGTAATGCGCATCGGGTCGTGGTGGAAGGCGGGAACCAGACTGCTTCGTTCATCTTGCAGAAAACTGCTCCGCAAGCCGTCGAGGTCTATACCAGCGTCAATTTCCCGACCTGCCTCTCCAACCGCAAAAATTTTCGCCAGGATGCCGCTCTGGGCATCCTGCACTACGACAATGGGAAGGGCAGGATGCCCAGAGCGGC
>JBKJKS010000166.1:0-2955 GCA_046597295.1 Saprospiraceae bacterium | reverse complement strand
CCTTTCTTTCCATCATCATGGCCTGCTCTTCCTGCCTACAGCACAAGGAACTGGTCAACTTCAATGAGGGGCCGGCCTTCAGTACGACGCCCCAGTTGATTGCCGAGCAGAACATCATCCGGCTCCAGCCGGACGACCTGCTGGCCATTTCCATTCAGTCCGTCGATCCGGTGGCCAGCGCGCCCTTCAATGTGGCCGGCGTCTCGGCCGCGGCTTCGGGTGGCGCCGGGGCGACGATCAGCACGGCCAGCCCCTCCTACCTGATCGATGTGGACGGCCGCATCAACCTGCCCATGCTGGGCACTGTGCAGGCCGCCGGCCGGACGACCACCCAGTTACGCGATACCCTCCACCGCCGCCTGGAGAAGTACCTGAAAGACGCCATCGTCAACGTGCGGCTGGTGAATTTCAAATTCACGGTCATCGGCGAAGTCAACCAGCCCGGCACCATTTCCATGGCCGAAGAACGTATCAACCTGCTGGAAGCGCTGGGTATGGCCGGCGACATCGCCACCTACGGCAACCGGGAGCGGGTGCTGGTCATCCGGGAAGTGGCCGGCAAACGGGAATTTGGTTACCTCAACCTGCACCAGCGCGACCTGTTCGCCTCGCCTTATTTTTATTTGTCGCAAAACGACATCGTCTACGTGGAACCCATGAAAGCCAAAGTCGGGGTGACCTCGGACGAAAGTTCCAAATTCCTGCAATTCGTCTTCCCGATCGTCACCGTCGTGTCGATCTTGATCACCCTGTTCCGCTAAACCCTTTTCAGCCGGCCCCCCGTGCAAAATAGAGAACATATCGCCATGTTGCCGCCCCCCGAACAGGAGGGTTTCAACCTCAAAGAATTCATCTATACCTACCTCTTCCGGTTCTGGTATTTGTACGTCCTGTTCGTCGGCGGCGCTTTGACGATGGCCTGGTTGAAGATCCGCTACACCACCCCTATTTACCAGGTCAACAGCACGCTGCTCATTAAGGATGAAAACACCCGCAGTCCCGGTGTTTCGCAGGAAGCCATCTTCCAGGACCTGGGCCTCATGCAGGGCGGTCCCCGCCTGCTCAATGAAATGCAGATCCTGAAATCGCGCCCGGTCATGGAGGAAGTGGTCAAGAAACTGGGGCTGGACGTGGAATACTACACCATTGGCCGCGTGCGCACTTCCGAGGCGTACCCCTACGGCGCCGTGCGCGTGACCTCGCGGGAAGTCAGCCCGGACGGGTATAATGTGCCTTTCCTGATCAACGTGCTGGACTCCCAATTTTTTCAGCTGACCATCCACGGGGCTACCACCAAACAGCAGTTTGGTACACTGGTGCACCTGCCCGAAGGCGATTTCATTTTTGCCTACAACGGCCCCGTCAATCCGAACAACCAGGACAAGGTTATCTTCCCCTTACCCAAGGATGCCGCCGCCGGCTACGTCGGCGCCCTCACCCTCAACCAGATCAGCAACTATTCCAGCGTGCTGGAAATGTCGTACAAGACGCCCGTGCCGAAAAAAGGCGTCGATATTCTGAACACGCTGGTGGAGGAATACAACAAGGCCGGTATGGAGGACAAGAACATTGTCGGCCGCAACACGGTCCAGTTCATCGACGACCGCCTGAAGTTCCTGGCCCAGGAATTAAAAGAGGTGGAAGGCGACCTGGAGACCTATAAAAAGCGCAATGCCATTCCCACCGAGATCAGCTCCAGTGTGGAAACCCTCATCGGCCAGATCTCCGAATACGACAAGGAACAGGGCCAGCTGGAAGTCCAGAAAAGTATCCTCGCCTCGCTGGCCGAATACTTCAACAGCCAGTTGACCCAGTTCGAGCCGGCGCCGCTCAGCCTGCTGCCCGACAACACCCAGGTCGCCACCTTAGTCGCCCGCTTCAACGACCTCGTCCAGGAACGCTCCCGCCTGCTGCGCTCCGCCACCGAAGACAACCCCGTCGTCCAGAACCTGACCGCCCAGATCGCCACCCTGCGCAGCAGCATCCTGGAAACCATCCGCAGTACGCAGCGCGACCTGGACCTCACGCTGACCAAGGTGCGCAACAAGAATGGCATTTTCCAGCGACGGATCGGCACCGTCCCGACCATAGAACGTGGTCTGATCGACATCAAACGCCAGCAGGGTATTAAAGAGAACCTGTTCCTCTACCTGCTCCAAAAACGGGAGGAAACCGCCCTCTCCCTGGCCATTACCGTTCCCAACTCCCGGGTCGTCGATCCGGCCATCAACGGCGGCGGCCCCATCAGCCCCAACACGCGCTCCATCTACCTGACCGCTTTGCTGCTGGGCCTGCTCATCCCCTCTTTGCTGGTCTACCTGAAGTTCCTGCTGACCACCACCGTCCAGTCGGTCAGCGATATTGCCGCGCATACCGCCGTGCCCCTGCTGGGCACCATCGGCTACAAAAAGAACATCGATCCCGTGGTGGTACAGCGCAACAGCCGGACCGCCATCGCCGAAATGTTCCGCCTGCTGCGCACCAACCTGCAGTTCATCGCCGCCGGACAATCCAACCAGGTCATCCTGGTCACCTCCAGCATCAGCGGCGAGGGCAAGAGCTTCGTCACCCTCAACCTGGGTATCACCCTGGCCCTGACCGAGAAAAAGACCGTGATCCTCGAACTGGACATGCGCAAGCCGAAACTGATCAAGTACCTCACCAAAGAACCGGCTGAGGACGGCCTGACCTCCTACCTGATCGGCCAGCTGGACGTGGCCCAACTGACCCGGCAATCAGCCCTGCACCCCAATCTCTACTACATCGCCAGCGGCCCCATTCCGCCCAATCCGGCCGAACTCCTGCTGACCGACCAGCTCAGCGACCTGATCGCCCAGCTGCGCCTGGAATTCGACTACATCCTGCTCGATACCCCGCCGGTCGGCATGGTCGCCGATGCCTTTCTGATCGGTCAACTGGCCGACAGTTCGCTCTACGTCGTCCGCTACGGCCATA
>JBKJKS010000231.1:0-3037 GCA_046597295.1 Saprospiraceae bacterium | reverse complement strand
GAATCAGGTAACGCATAAGGGATTGGGTTTTTTGATAGGGGTAACGTGGCCGCAAAGGTGAGCGGCGATTTTGGAGGGAATTTGTAGGTGCCTGCGCCCTTCTCCCTGGCGCCTCTTCGTCTCCAGGATGTCTCCAAAATCGCTGCCTACCTTTGTCCCAACATTTCACCATAAAAAATTTAAGATATGCAAAAAGTAATGTTTCTGCTGTTGGTGGGTCTGGGTTTCCACTTCGCCGCCTGTGCCCAAAAGACCCCACCTGCCGCCGTCCTGGCCGCTTTTAACCAGCAGTTCTCCAACGTGAAAGAGCTCGAATGGGGGAAGGAAAAGAATGGCGACTGGGAAGCCGAATTCGAACAGAACGGTGTAGAATCGAGTGCTAATTTCTCCGCTGCCGGCCTGTGGCTAGAAACGGAGACGGAGATCGAAGTCGCCGATCTGCCTGCGCCGGTACAGACTGCTTTACAAGGCAAAAAAGTAAAGGAGGCGGCCAAAATCCTCCGCGCCGATGGCACTACGGTGTATGAGGCCGAGGTGAAGCATAAAGATTTGCTGTTTGATGCCGCCGGGAAACCGGTCAACTGAACCTTTTGCGACAGCCTCTATTTGTATTGGACTTGTTTTTTTACAAAATGAAGCCACCAGGTTGAAACTGCTCCTGATTGAAGATGAACCTGACCTCGCCGCCGTCCTGATCGAATATTTGTCCAGGGAGGGCTATCAGGTGGAGCACGCCGCCACTTTCCCGGCTGCTCAGCTGAAAGTGGGCGTATATGACTACGCTTGCATCATCGCTGACATCGTTCTGCCCGGCGGTGGCACGGGCTTGGAGGTGTTGCGCGACCTGAAAAAAGTCAAACCCGAAGCGGCGTTCATCCTCATCTCCGCCCGGGGGTCCCTCGATGACCGCCTCGTGGGCCTTGACCTCGGCGCCGACGACTACCTGCCCAAACCTTTCCACCTGTCCGAGCTCAACGCCCGACTGCGCGCTTTGCTGCGGCGCCGTTTTGCCGCCGGGAATGCGGTCCTGGTGTACAACGAGATAAAAATTTTTCCTGATGATAAAAGGGTAGCCGTACATGATGCCGAGGTGGTGCTCACCCGTTCGGAGTACGATTTACTAATGTACCTAATGGCCAACAAGAGCCGGGTGTTGACCAAAGAACAATTGGCGGAGGCCCTCTCCGGCGATGATGCTGACCAGGCCGACTCGCATGATTTTTTGTATTCCCATATCAAAAATCTACGCAAAAAACTCGTGGCCGCCGGTGCTGCCGATTACCTGCAGTCGGTCTATGGGGTAGGCTATAAATTCGGAACCGTGTCATGAAACTATTGCAACATACGGCCCGCTATTTTGGCTGGTTTACCCTGCTGTCGCTGCCGCTCTCAGTGGGGCTGCTCTATTTTACCCTGCGCTACGTGGTGAACCGGGAAGAAGACGAGTTGCTGGCCGAAAATGCGGCTACTCTGGTGCGGCAGTGGACGGCGAACGGCATACCCGCTGACACTGTGCTCGCGTTGACCGATGACCTCATCGAAGTGCGGCGGTTGCCCGATACTGACCAGTCGTCCATCCTGCCTTCGTTCGGCGATACCCTGCTTTGGAATCCCGACGAAGGGGAAAGCGAACCAGCCCGTCAGTATCGTTTTGCCCCGCACGTGGGCGAGCATCGCTACGCGGTGAAACTTACCCACAGCATCCTGGACCGGGAGAATTTGCTTTTTTCGGCCCTGTTGAGCCTGATCATCCTGGTCGCGCTGTTGCTGGCCGCCGTTTGGTGGTTTAGCCGCTTTACCGCACGGCAGCTCTGGCAGCCTTTCCACGATACATTGAGCGCGTTATCGGGATTTGATTTTTCGAGCAAAGAGCCGCTCCAACTGCCTGATACGCCCGTGCAGGAATTCACCGATCTCAACCGAGCCGCTAATACGATGACCCGGCGCATCACCGATGACTACCTGGCGGTGCGCCACTTCACCGGCAATGCTGCACACGAACTGCAAAACCCGCTCGCCATCATTCAAAGCAAAGCGGAATTGCTGCTGCAAAACGAGCAGCTGGATGAAAAAACGCTGTCCGCCATAGCAGATATCCACCGCACGGCGCACCGGCTATCGCGGCTCAACCGGGCACTGCTGTTTCTGCACCGCATCGAAAACCGGCAGTTCCCGCAACGGGAGGTGCTGAATTTCAAACAATTGGTCGTGGAGAAATGGGCGCAACTGGAAGAGCGCGCCGCCGCCCGGGCGATACAATGCCAATTCAACCTACAGGAAACGAGCATTCCCATCCATCCCGAACTGGCCGAAGCACTCGTCGGTAACCTGCTGGGTAATGCGGTGAAACATAACCTGCCCGATGGAGGTCAATTGCACATTACCCTGTCGCCCGTATGCCTGCGCCTACAGAACACCGGCTTGCCCCTACAAATATCTCCTGACACCTTGTTTGAGCGCTTTAAAAAAGCAGACCCCACCAGCAGTGATTCCCCTGGCCTGGGCCTGGCGATCGTGCAGGAGATTTGCCGCTTGTATGGTTTTGGGCTAACCTATAGCGTACAAGGCGATTGGCATAGCCTTACGGTTGCATTTAACTATCGGGAGACCTTCGAAGAGGTAACTTCGAGCAAAACTAAGCACCAAAAATGACGCTCTATATCAAAAACATGGTTTGCCCGCGTTGTATCCGCACCGTGGAGCGGCTGCTGGCGGAAGCGGGGGTAGCCGTAAAAAACGTGCAACTGGGGGAAGCGGAATTGGTCGCTCCGCCCAATGCAGAACTATTGGCCCTGGTGCGTGAAGCCTTGAAAGCCGAAGGTTTTGAACTGCTGGACGACCGCAGCAGCCGCCTGGTGGAACAAATCAAAAATCTGATCGTCGGTGAAATCCACCACGCGGCCGGCAAAAAGCCGGAAATGATGAATTTTTCCGATTTCCTGGCCCGCGAAACGGGCCAGGAGTATTCGCAGATCAGCAAACTCTTTTCAACGGTGGCGGGTATGACGATCGAAAAATACCTCATCGCGCAGCGCAT
>JBKJKS010000069.1:0-20820 GCA_046597295.1 Saprospiraceae bacterium | reverse complement strand
GTTTAGAGGGGTTTAGAAGGTTTAGAGGGGTTTAGAGCGCGTTCTTCAAAACATTGATAATCAATATTTTGCTTTTTTCTAAACCCCTCTAAACCTTTTTTCAATCACGACGACCGGAACGCGATCGGGTGATAAGCCTTTTTATGCTGCCCCAGGAAGATGCGCGTGTAAATCCGCAGCAGCGTCAGTTCTATAAACAGGAAATTCAAAGCCGTCAGCAGCACCAGCGCCAGTTGTTCCGCCGAAATGTGGGTGAACAGCAGGTCGATACCAATGAAAGTGGGAGTGATTGGAAACCCCGCCATAGCCAGACAGGCCATCAGGAAAACCAGCGTCAGACCCGGTTGTTCGTAGCTGTGGCCGTGGTACTGGTCCAGGGCGAGGTCGCCCTCCGTAGCGCGGAGCCGGTGCAGACACAGGTACCCGACAATACCCGCCGCCATGGAACCGGCCAGGTAGAGCAGGATCTGTTGTCCGGGCAGGTCTTTGTTCCAGGCAATGGCCAGCACCATCAAAAACTGGCTGAGCAGCGCCATCCACCAGGCGCGGCGGGCGTCGGCGCGCTCGGTAAAAGCCTGGAGGATCAACAGCAAAGCCGCCCCGGAAAACACCAGCGGTAACTGGCGGTAGCCGGGAAAATCCGCGATGTCGGACATCAGCCAGCCCGCTCCGCCCACGGCCAGCAGCAGCAGTCCGGCTAAAATGACCCCGCGCCGGCCCACCTCGCCCGACAAGTGTCCAACCCACTTAAAAGGACGCCACAAATAGCGGTGCAGCAGGTAGTCAAAATTCCATTCCTTGACCGACAGCACGTAGACCGCCATTTTGATCCGGTTCCCCAAGGAATCCGGCGCACTGGCCGCCCGCGGTTTGAAGTTGAAAAACATATTGTGCACCAGGTAACTCAGTACGGATGGGGACACCAGTAACTGGTAAGTCCGCAGAAAAGCATTGCCGGCAAAATGCACCAGCGCCAGCACGTGCCAACCGAGCGCAATTTCAATGAACATCAGGCCGATCTGGGCGATGGAGGCGTAGGCGATCTGGGTCTTGACGGAGGATTGGACCCGCGCAATACTGGTCGCCACCAGGCTGGTGATCAGGCCGATGGCGATGATCAGGCCCTGGATCAGGCCGGCACTTTCCCAGAACGGATACGTGCGTATCAACAGGAAGGCGCCGATGTGCACCGACAGAGAGCCATAGAAAATGGCGCTGGAGGTGGTCGGCCCTTCCATCGCCCGGGGCAGCCAGGTGGAAAAAGGCAGCTGCGCCGACTTGATAGCCGCCGCCAGCACGATCATCAGGGCAATGAACATCGCCGGCATGGCATGCTGCTCAAAATGCCCCTTCGCCAATGCGGCCTGGCCCATTTCGGCAAAAGTAATGTTCTTATGCCACAGGTGGTGGCTCATCCACATGGCCAGGACCAGGCAAATATCCCCCAGGCGGTAGAAGGAAAGCACCTTGAAACCGTTTTTGACCGGCAAATAACGATCGCGGTAAAAAGCGATGAGCAGGAAGGACGTGATGCCCAGTAGTTCCCAGCCGACAAAAAAGGTCTCGAAGTTGCCGGAGAAAATGACCAGGTTGTAACCGATGAAGAAGAGCAGCAGGGCGCTGAAAAAGCGCTTGAAGCCTTCCTCCCGGTGTAGATAGAAACGGCTGAACACGGCGACCAGAAAAGTCAGCAGGGCGCCGACCAGGGCGAACACGGCGGTGGTAACGTCGAAGTAAAAATCGATGAAGAATTCGAAGCCGGGACTTTTGTAAAGCACCATTTGCTTGACGTCCAGCGTCGGCGACTGCTGGAACAGCCACCCGGTAATAAATACCAGCGTGCCCAGCAGCTGCAGGCCGACGATGGCCAGTACGATGCCCGAGAGGAGCCTTTCCTGTTTGCGGGATACCAGCTGAACAGCTAGAAACCCAAGGAGGGGCAGGAGAATAAAGAATTGAAGGAGCTGCGACATAATGTAACGCCAACTTTTAGTTGGCAGCCTTGGTGCCTGTAACGAGGCGATTTTTATAAAAATTTGGTTTTCAACAAGTTGAGTGCCTTCATTTCGAGCGTAGCCGGGACATGACACGCCCGCCAACTAAAAGTTGGCATTACCGGAGCGTGTACACCGGCAGGTTCTCCGTGGTTGCATCGACGATCTGGTTAGTCTCCATTTCGGTCGCCGTCTCGATCAGTTTATAGAAGTCCTCCGCCGGCGCAATGCGTTCGGTCAGGGGCTCGTAGGGCGCGAATACGCCATCCTGGAAGTAATGAAACTGCTGCGTATCGGGATGGAGGGCCACGACGTGGACCCATTCATTGATGAACCACTCGTACATTTCGGGGGCGGACTGAATGGTCTTCAGCACTACTTCCGGGTAGTGTTCGACCAGGATCAGCAGGCGCACCGGATCGTGTACTTCGATCATCTGCACCGGCAGGCCGGGCCGCAGATCGCCATCGCTGCTGTTGGCCACCCCGATTAACCCCATCACATTATGCGGCAGTTTGGTACCCGCGCCGAGTTTGTAATTGTCCACCCGGGAGAAATAGTACTCCAGGTTGATACCGCCACAGACGGGCCCCAGTGGCCGCATAATGCCCGCCAGCAGCGCGCCCTGCGGATCGGTGCGGTAGTCATAGGAGTTCAAGAAGGCGCGGCGGTCCAGGAACAGACCCTTGGTCAGGTCCCGGCGCCCGACGATGCACAGGGTATTGGTGCCGTGCCCCAGTTCCGGCCGCGGTTCGAACAGCGAGACCGAGCGGTCCTTGATGGCCTTACGGATCTTGTGGATCGGCATTTTGCTGCTGATCGACGCAAACCTGCGTGACCTTTCCTTGGCGTTCAGGTCCAGGGCCTTTTCAAAAGCGGCTTTGTTTTTCCCATGTCGGGCCGCATTTCCAGCCGTCAGCAGCTGCTCATCGTAATAGCGGATCTCATCGGCCGCGGTATCGTGCAGGCCACCGACGAACTGGGTGGCATCAGGCAGGGTGATACCTTTGTCCGCCAGAATGGCCCGGACCTCCGGATGATTGGCCATGAAAGCGAAGACCCGCGCATTGACCGAACCGGGCCGGCCACTACAGGCGCCGCAGTCGTGCGCCCCGTGGTGCGGGTTGTTGGCGCTGCTCGAGCCATGCGCCAGCACGTAGATGAGGGGAGCAAAATCCTTGATCAGGCCCGTTCCCCGCAGCTGCCCTTCGACCCGCGTCGCCATTTCCGGCACGGTAAAACCGATCTGCAGGTCGTTCTCCCGGTCGTTCGCATTTTTATTTTCAATGGTCAGTTCCCCGCGTTCGTGCATGTGGGCAAACGCGTTGGAAATGGCCGGACTCATGGTCGGCCGAAACAGCTGGAGCACGGTGCGGATGGCCGCCACAAAACCGAGGAGCAGGGTGTACACGAAGCCCCGCAGCAGCGTGTTCGTTTTCGGGGTGTACAGCAGTTCGTGTCCGCGCGCTTCGTGGGCGCCGGATTCCTTGATCAGGTATTTAGGCGTCACCGGCGCCGGACAGAGTTTTTCATAGAACTGGCCGTTTTCCGGCTGGAAGAAGAATTCCACGCCGAAAAAGCCGGGTGTGCCCAACGTCTCACAGTCGCGGTCGACCTGTTCGATGTGGCGGCGGATCGAACATTCGCGCTCGTCGATGCAAAACAGCGCCTGAAAACTTTTAGTGACAGCCGTTTGCGGCGCGCTGTTTTTTCCCTGGGCGATGCCAGCGAGCACTTCATCGTAGTAACTCCACTCGAAAGCGTCCTGCCAGATCGCAAATACCTCCTGTACCTCCGTCGTGTCGACGTCGGCAAAAAGATCGGCCGGGGCGCTGCTAACCCGGCTACAGAGCGGCAACCAGCCCGTACCCAGCTGGGCATCCAGCGCATCGATTTCCAGCAACAGTTCGAAAGTGATCAGGTCGTGCAGGGTGATGGCGCGGCTGTCGAGCAGTGCCCCCGGATTGTCCTCGATGGCGCTGACGATGCCCGACCAGCCGTGGTGGCTGAACTGCTGGTCGAACAGGTACTGCTCGTAGTAGGCTTCCTTGCCCACCACAATTTTCAGCAGCTGACCAAGCTCGCAGGAGCCTTGCAGCAGCAGCTGCGCCCGTTTGGTTTTGAAAAAGCTCGTGAAGCCGTTGCTCTCCAGCCTGCGTAAGGCCCCCAGAAACCCATTTTCATTGGCTGGAAACTGCCAGATGGATATGCCCTGGTCCAGGTAACTGCACAGAATGCGGAACAGCAGCGGTTGCACCTGTGCGTCCAGATCCAGCCCGAACTCGTTTTGCCAGTGGGCACGGAGCTGACCGATGCGCGGTGTCCTGTTCGTATCATAGGACTTGCGCAGCACGTTTTCCTGCCAAAGTCCGAGCTGTACGTCGCCTTTTCTTTTTCGGATGACGCTGTCCAGCACCGCAGCTTTGATCCGCCCGTTTTTATACAGTTGCCGGTACTCCTCCAGTTGCAGGGTCACCTGATAACCGAAGATGGCCGAGGCCTTGAAAATGGCTGTATAAAACTTCAGGTGCTGGTAGGCATGCAACGAATTATGGTGAATAAAATCCTTGAGCGCCGATTGGGCGGGCAAGAAGTGTTTCAGTTCGTGGAGAACATGCGACTCGTCAAATACAGCCGGCGCGGACGCAGTGTGCTCCGCAACCGCCATTACCGGCTCCTGCATACCGTTTTGATCGCCAAAAAATAATCGTTTCATGTGCTCGAATTATTCGGTAAAACTTTAATGCGTTTGGGCAGTCACTTCCTGCTTATTGGAAATCCAGGTGTCTTCCAGGAAGACCACCTCGCCGGTGTCCAGATGGTGCTTGGCGCCGATGATGGCGACTTCTCCTTGTTCCACCATGTGTTCCAGGATGTAACTGCGGCTGATGATGGCATTGACCGAGCGCCGGATGTTCAGGTTGGTCACGTTTTCCACGAAACCGGCATTTTTGGAATTCCGTTTAGCCGGATCGGTGGTCATGGTTTCCGAGTAAACAGCCGGTTGGATTTTAGACAGTAATTCAGTCAGGTTGCCCATTTCCAGATGGTCGCAGGCACCTCTGATAGCGCCGCAACTGGTATGTCCCAACACCACAATGAGCTTGGAGCCCGCTATTTTGCAGGCAAACTCCAGGCTGCCCATGATGTCGGTGTTTATTACGTTGCCGGCAATGCGGATCGAAAAAATATCGCCCAGGCCCTGATCGAAGATCAGTTCGGCCGAGGTGCGGCTGTCAATACAGCTCACTATGACCGCGAAGGGCCACTGGCCGTCGCGGGTTTCGTTGGCTTGCTGCAGCAAATTGCGGTTGATCTTCAGATTATTGATAAACCGCTTATTACCGTCTTTAAGAAATTCCAGGGCTTGTACGGGCGTCACGGACGCCCGGGTAACGGAGGTATGTGCTTTCATACGGATTGCATATTAGCTGCTTCCAGTTCTACTTCTCTAGAAGACACATGGCTGGTATCCTCCAGGTTATAGTCCTTCTTAAAGCCCGTCAGCGTCACCTGAATATTCTTGTCTTTCGAACCGATTGTCAGAAAATCCCGGATCAGTTGTAACACATCGTGGTCGATATAAAAGGAGTCGGAGGCATCGATGACCAGTTTGCTGTTTGCAGGCAGGTGGTTAATCGTTTGTTTGATCGCCGCTTTGTTTAAGAAAGAGACTTCCTGGGCCAGTTTTATCGTAATTATTTCGCCTTCGTGGTGATCCTTCTTTTTGAAGAAATAAGCTAGTTTCAGATTGGCGCGCAGGATGTAGAAAACACTCACCACCAGACCGATGGCGACGCCTTTCAGCAGGTCGGTAAAGACCACCGCGACAACGGTCACGATAAAGGAAACGAATTGATATTTACCACTTTGCCACATGTGTCGAAATACGGTTGGGCTGGCCAGTTTATAGCCGATCATCAGCAGGACCGCAGCCAGACAAGCCAGTGGAATCCGGTTGAGGATGGTCGGAATGCTGACCACAGCGAGTAGCAGGAACACACCGTGCGCAATGGTGGCGACTTTGGTGCGGCCGCCGGAATTGATGTTGGCCGAGGTGCGCACAATGACCGAGGTCATCGGCATGCCACCGATCAGGCCGCTCAGAATATTGCCGGTGCCCTGCGCAAACAGTTCCCGGTTGCTGCTGGTATAGCGTTTCAGCGGATCCAGCTTATCGGCCGCTTCAATACACAGCAGCGTTTCGATGCTCGCGACGGCCGCGATGGTGGCGGCTACGATCCACACCTGCGGGTTTTGGATGGCGGCAAAATTGGGCAGGGAAAATTGCCCGATGAAATCGTTCAAAGACTTGGGGACCGGCAGATTGACCAGGTGTTCCTGCGAAATAGCCAGGGAAGATCCGCTGGCTTTGAACACCTCATTGATCACCACACCGGCGATTACGGCGACCAGAGCGCCGGGCACTACTTTTAAATTCTTTAAAAAAGCTACTTTGGTAAAGGCAATCAGGATACCCAGCGAAACCAGCGTGACGATGATCGCGCCCAGGTGGGAGTAGTTAACCGCGTCGATAATAGCGGAAAACGTGTTATGTCCGGTGCCGGTCTCGATGAAGAAAAAGTCCCCCTCATTGTCCACATCGTAGCCGATGGCATGCGGCAATTGCTTGAGGATGATGATCACGCCGATCGCAGTCAGCATGCCTTCGATGACGTTGGAAGGAAAGTAGTTGGAGATGGTGCCCGCTTTGGCAATCCCCAGCAGGATTTGCATAATGCCGGCCAGAACCACGGCCAGCAAAAACGTCTGGTAAGAGCCCAGGCTGCTGATGGCCACCAGTACGATGGCGGTCAGGCCGGCGGCCGGTCCGGATACGCTGAGCTGGGAATGGCTCAGCAGGCCGACCACAATGCCGCCGATAACACCGGCAATAATGCCGGCAAAGAGCGGCGCGCCGCTGGCCAGGGCAATGCCCAAACAAAGCGGAAGGGCGACCAGAAAGACGACGACGCCGGAAAGAATGTCCGTTTTAAAAGTTGACTGCTTGTTCATTGGAAACTTAGATTTTACAAATTAAGCCGCTGGCGGGAGCACATACGGTCATAGGCTATGAATAGCGGGGTAAACCGACAGGCCGTAGCCTCCGGACTTGCTAAAAAAGAGAATGGGGATGCTGGGAGAGCGGTTGCTTATTCCGGGTTGGCGGATGATCGGACACAGCGATCACCGGCATCCAGGCAGCGGACACAACAGCAAATCAGCTGCAGGCTGCCAGTAAGAAAATTCCGGATGGAATAAAGCGAACCACGGGACTACGCGTCCGGAGGCAACTCCGGCAGGAAAGCGTATAGTTCAGAAACGGGAAAGTCGTCTTTGGAAAACAACGATTTTCTGAACTTTTCCAGGCCGAAAGCATCGAGTCTGGGCGCCGCATGATCGGAAAAAGCCAGGGACTCTTTCTCTTTTTCCGTTTCCTTTTCGCTTTCCTTTTCCGTTTTACCTTCCTCGCTCTTGCCTAACTTGGCCAGTTCGTAGGTATCACCGCCCCAGAACTGCTCCACTACGGGTAGCGTTACGTTCAAAGCCATGATCAGTAAAAAGAAAAAAGGAAATAAGCGGTTCATGTACGGACGTTGGCCGGTTTGAAAGTGCAAAGGTATAATTTCTTCCAAACCCGAGCCGTCGAAAAAAGTTGTTGTCCGGCTGCTGAAATTTCTTCAGGTCTGTATGGGCCAAAAAATTGCAAAACCTTATTTTGCTGAATCCATAGCAGGCCAATTTTCGGATATCGGCGTACCGTCGAGCAGGGCCGGATAAAAAACTGTCGGATGCCTGTATTATGCCCGGTCAGTCCTGTACTTCCTCTTCGCCCTCGCCGCTGCTCTCCCGCCGTTCGCGCTCCCAGTCGGTACCGCCGAATACGATGATGAGCACGCCCGCCATCACCATCAGCAGCTTGGCCACAAAGGCGAACAGGCGCCCGCCCCATTCGAGGAAACTCAAAAAATACCAACTCACGCCCACCACCTGGAGGACGATGGCCGTGAAGCCGAAGACGATGAACAGAAACCCCAGCAGGGTCCAGTAGCCTTTATTTTTCATAATTTTTTCCGTGTCAATTTTCCGGGATCGGCCCCTGCCGCCCCGTCCAATGTCCTAACTTTGGCCAGCCAAATTTGTTCAGTCTGACCAAACACTGCCGCCTTGCTTTCCACCGTCCATCGTCCACCATCCACCGTCCGCCTGATCGAATGCCCGCGCGACGCGATGCAGGGCTTATCCGCATTCATCCCGACCGACGTCAAAGTGGCGTATATCAATCAGCTGCTGCAGGTGGGTTTCGATACGCTGGACTTCGGTTCGTTCGTCAGCCCCAAAGCCATTCCGCAGCTGCGCGATACGGCCGAGGTGCTGGCAAAATTAGACCTTTCCAGCACCACGACCAAGCTCTTGGCCATTGTGGCCAACCAGCGCGGCGCCGAAGAGGCCTGCCAACATGGGGATATTCAATACCTGGGTTACCCGTTCAGTATCAGCGAAACCTTTCAGTTGCGCAACACCAACGCGACGATTGCCGAAAGTGTGGAACGTACCCAGGACATTCAGGAACTTTGCGTCCGGCATGGTAAACAACTGGTGCTGTATATTTCGATGGGCTTCGGCAACCCCTATGGCGATCCCTGGAACACCGAGATCGTGCAGCGCTGGGTGGATGCCCTGGTGCCGTTCGGCATTCGCATTTTTTCGCTTTCGGACACCATCGGCTGCTCTAACCCGGAGAATATTTCCTACCTCTTCGACACCCTGATCCCGGCTTATCCGGACATCGAATTCGGGGCGCACCTGCACACGCAGTCGCATAACTGGCGGGAAAAAATAGAGGCCGCCTGGGAGCATGGCTGCCGCCGCTTCGACGGGGCGCTGCGCGGCTTCGGCGGCTGCCCGATGGCCAAAGACGAACTGACGGGCAACATGGCCACGGAGAACCTGCTCTTTTTCTTCGACGATATGCGGGCCGATATGCATATTGATCGTACTGCCTTCGGGCGAAGTCTGGCGATGGCGGACCGGGTGTTCCCGCACTAAAACCTTTACCACTGCGCAAATTCCCCAGGCGTTTTACCTTCGCGCCGTGTTTCACTTCGACCTGCCGGAAATCCTCCATCAACTGACCTTCCATCCGGAGGCGCCGCTGCTGTTCAGCAGCGGTTTGTTCCTGTTCCTGTTCCTCGGTTTTTTTGCCGTTTACCAGCTGCTGCTGGGCCGCGACCGGCTGCGTATCGCCTGGGTGACGCTGTTTTCGCTGTATTTTTATTACAAATGCGCCGGCATCTTCTGGCTGCTGCACGTGGTGATCGTGGTGGTCGATTTTCACCTGGCCCGCTGGATGGAGCGGGCCGAAACCCGGGCCAACCGGGCCGCCCTGCTGGTCATCAGCCTGGTGGTGAACCTGGGCATGCTGGTTTATTTCAAGTACACCAACTACTTCTACGAGCTGTGGGCCGGACTGACCGGCGGTCCCTTCGATCCGCTATCGATCATCCTGCCGGCGGGTATTTCGTTCTTCACCTTCCAGTCGCTGAGCTACACCATCGACGTGTACCGGGGCCAGATGAAGGCGACGGACAGCATGCTGGACTACGCGTTCTTCGTCACTTTCTTTCCGCAAATGCTGGCCGGGCCCATCGTGCGGGCGGCGGATTTTTTGCCGCAGATCCATCGCAAGCCCTTCGTATCGCGGGCAGATTTCGGGCGGGCGGTCTTCCTGTTCGGCAGCGGCTTGTTCAAAAAAGCGGTTATTTCCGATTACATCAGCGTTAATTTTGTGGAACGGGTCTTCGATTCGCCGCAGCAGTACACCGGGCTGGAGAATCTGATCGGCGTGTACGGCTACGCGCTGCAGATCTACTGCGACTTCAGCGGCTACTCCGACATGGCCATTGCGCTGGCACTGGTACTGGGTTTTCATTTTCCCCTCAATTTTAACGCACCCTACCAATCGCTGAGCATCACCGAGTTCTGGCGGCGCTGGCATATTTCGCTTTCCACCTGGCTGCGCGACTACCTGTACATCCCGCTGGGCGGTAACCGCAAGGGAAGGGTGCGCACCTACGTGAACCTGCTGCTGACTATGCTGCTGGGCGGCCTGTGGCACGGCGCGGGCACCCGCTTCCTCCTCTGGGGCGGACTGCACGGGCTGGGCCTGGCGGTGGAACGCGGATTCAGGGAACTGTTCCCGGGTACGCCCGGCGCCCTGCGGCGCTTCCTGGGCGGCCTGTTTACCTTCCATTTCGTCTGTTTCTGCTGGATCTTCTTCCGGGCGGAGAATATGGATATTGCCCGCTCCATGCTTTACCAGATCTTTCTGGATTTCCGCCCGGAAATACTGCCCGAATTTTTGGCGGGCTACGCCATGGTCGTGTTTTGGATGGCGCTGGGTTTTGCGCTGCACTTCATGCCGCCCTCCTGGGAAGCGGCGGGTCAGCGCGGAGTGACGGCCCTGCCGCTGCTGGGCAAGGCGGTGCTGCTCACGCTGCTCGCCGCCCTGGTCATGCAGGTGAAATCGGCGGATGTACAGCCCTTTATTTATTTCCAGTTCTGAAAAAAGGCCGGGCGCCTTCCGGTTGTCTGAGTTCCAGCCATTTGTCTTCCAACCAGTCCGCATCCACGACGGGTTGGCTTTTATCGGCCAGGGCTGCCCAGACGTCCTGTAGCCGTTTGGCCACGTCGGATTTGGGGCTTTGTCGCAGGTAGTCTTTGGCCCGGTAAAGTTTCATGGCCAGCGGGAAAAAACGTTCGCGCTGGGCGCGTTTGGCTGGGGTCAGGATCTTATCGCGCTTCAGTTTTACCTGGGTGGCCCGGAACATATTGAAATGTTCCTCGTCCAGCAGGCAATTCGTCTCGTAGCGGATCCGAATGTCTAGTTTAGCCGCTATGGCGTAGAACAAGGCATCTGTTAATTCGCCGTAATTGATAAAATGTGGCAGGGCAGCCGCGGCCTGGTCATAGCGTTTTTGTTCGAACAACAGGTGGGTTATCAGGATCGGGTGAATCAGTTCCGCTTGGGCGTCCATGATCCGCGGGCCCAACCAGGTGAGAATTTCTGCAGCCCATTCCGTCTTGCCGAGTTTAAACGCCGTGAACAGAATATTGGTCAGCTGCCTGGCGGCAATGCCTTTTTTATTCGACCGCAGGCGATCTACCTGCCTTCGCTGCAACTGATGCAGCAGGGAGAGATAAGCCTCCTGGCGGGTCTGCTGGTAGCGTGCGGTCCAGTGATTCCGCAGGTGTATTTCAAATTCTTCCATTATGCTCTCCGGTATGCTGTGTTGTTCATTTTCCAGCAACACAATGAATTTTTCGGCCAGCGCATCGGCTTTTACCGGATCCTTTTCCGTGCGAAAGCCGATCAATGCGACGTATATATGAATGACCGCCCTCATGTTATTTCCGTCTTACTGATCACTTGGCAGAGGTACAGCATCAGCCGCTTGTTTTTAACCATCCGGGCATAGGCGTCGGGATGATCCTGGGCAAAGGCGATGTTCTGCTCCTGATTGATCAGGCTGCTTAGAAAATGAAGTTTGTTGAACAGATAAAAGGTATCCAGCTCTTCCATCGTCGCCAACAGGTTCTGATCGCTGTCTCCGGGGTTGTTCAAGCCATCGAACAGCATTTTTTCATGTTCTACCAGATAGCGGAAGTAAAGGTATTCGTGGAACTCGTGTTCTTCAAAATGCCGGAAATCTGTGACTTGGTCCAAATCCTTGCGCAGGCTTTTATACAGGTTCCCAAAAAAATTATTGACGTGCCGCCCTTTCCTGCCGGCGCCCTGGGTGCCTTTTTGTGCTGCCACGAGGGTGAGCGTGGGGCGGTTGTGAAGTCGCTCATTGTAGAAACGCAGGAGGGCCAGCTGCTTGCGCACCCGGTTGAGCAACTGTACGACATTCAGTAGCTCTCCCGTGCCGTCTTTGCCGGGCCGCGGACGACCACTATGCACTGCGGAATACCGAAAATTAATAAAATGACGGGTAATACGCAGCAAATCACTCATGGCCCGGGTAACGTCGAAGTCCGGGTCGGTACGCTGTTTAAACAACCGCTCTGCAACGGACTCCCTGCTCAGGTTGGCATGTCGGAATGCCGGGTAAAACCGCTTCAGGTCTTCAAAGAACCTAAGCGTATCCTCCCAATGCTGCCCCTGAAAAATAGGCGAGGCGACGAACAGATGCAAGGTCTCCAGTTCCTCCGGTTCCAGAAGTCGAAGCGTGTGCAACAACTGACTCTCTAACATGGTAAGCGCACTTTTGTGGAAGATTATATTGGAACTAATGGGCCTTTTTGTGCGTGTAATAGCCGGTGAAGAAACGAACGTTATCCGATTGTTACCGGTTATTTTGCCATAAAATGCACAAAAATGACCACCAAACAACTTCTGGCCACCGGCGCCATTGCCTTGGGCCTTACTGGCACCGGTACTGCATTATTCCTTAACCAAGGGTCCGTTAACCCGGCCGCACCGACCAACCTCCGCACCCTTAGCCTGTATGCCACCTCCACCACCATCGCCTGGGATGCGGCCACCGATGCCACCAGCCATGAAGTACGGGTGACGGACCTGACCCAGATTGATGGTCAGACCCAGGCGTACGCGGTAGCTTCCGGCACGACCTACGCGGCGGTTAATCTGCTGCCTGCCCATGCTTACCGTTTGCAGGTATATTCCGTGCTGGATAATGAAGGCACCCGTTTATTGAGCACGACCGCTGCCGAAAAGACTTCGACCACGGCATTCGTCATTATTGAAGATGTGGTGGAACAACCGGCGCCTGGCGGGCCGGATACGATCTGTCCGTTGACCTGTACGCTGGTGGCGGTGGACTCGCCGGGCATCGTGCGGTGGAGTGCCTTCACCGCCCGGGATTATTATAAGGTCCGCATCCGGGCTACAAACGGTGGTACGCTGCTGGCGCAAGCCGTGCTGGAACGCAACCGGGTCAACGGCGTGCTGCGCTTCCGTAACTTCACCAGCCTGATGTGCGCGAACACCTCGCAGACGGTCAACCCGCCCGCTGGCGTAAACTGCGCGACCGGCGTGCCGGCGCTCAGTTTTTGCGGCAGCTTCCCGCAGAATGGTCAGCCGGTGGGGTACCGCATCGAAGCGGATATTGACAAGTGCGTGGTGCGGCTGCTCGCACCGGCCAGTATGGCCAACTACATTATTGAAGCGGAGCGCTGCACGCCGCCGGCACCGTCGATGGATCGGTGAAACGCTGGAACTAATGCGCGTTTTTGTGTTTGCACAGGACTGCGTGCCGGCCGAATTTTGCAGCATCAAATTTGAAAAAACGACGCGTACATCACCCAACCAGACGACTAATATGCCCCTTTAGACCAGCCCCGTTGCCGTTCCCCGGCAAACCAAAACCACCCGGCACGTACCAACCCGGCAGCGCTTCCCTCGTTTAGTAAACGAACTGTACAAGAAATAAGGCGAGGGCGCTGCCGGGGGCCGTGGTGAAGGTAGCGGCACTATATTAAGAACGACGACTACTAAACCTACCGTACGACGACTAACAGACCCCAACAAAACTCTGTCCGGCAGCTGCCTGTCTGGCGCATCCGTCCTTTTCCCCTGCGGAAAAGACCAACTGAAAACACGAGCGGATGCGTCGGCAGGGCCGGAGGTTCCCTTCCCTTTATTTCATCTACTTGCTCTCAACCCGTTATCCAAATGGACCCTGTACTTATCGAGGTGCACTGCACCCTCGGTCAGGAAGACCCGCAATGGACTTCCATTGCTACCCTGACCCTCGAAATTGGTTATCCCGGCCGTAATGGCCAAACCCTCTGGAAACACATTGGCTGGCTCCAAAACCACATCAGTACCAGCGGCCGCGATTTTGCCCAGGCCTTCTGGAACCGTACCGTATCCAGCCGGGTTCTGGTGTTCGATTTCCTGCCGGTATTGCGCGCTAAGACCCACCAGACCGAAACCGCTTATAAACTCCGAAAGACCCTCCACGACCCCAACGGTCGCCAACATACTTCCACCCATTTGCTGCGGGGCAATTACCAGGACGAGCATTTTACCCTGGTCACTACCTACCCCGATTCCGAATGAGGGAGCCGACGGCGGCTCGACTACAGGCACGGTTACTGGTGGGCCGCCAGCAGGTACAGCACCGCCATGCGGATGGCCACCCCGTTTTCCACCTGTTGTAGTATAATGTTATGCGGACCGTCGGCCACGTCGGAGGTGATTTCCACACCCCGGTTGATCGGACCGGGGTGCATCACCACGATCTCGCGATCGAGTTCGCGCAGCATCTGGCCGGTGATGCCGAAGTACTGGTGGTACTCACGCAGGCTGGGAAAGTATTTGATGTCCTGCCGTTCGAGCTGGATGCGCAACACGTTGGCCACATCGCACCAGCGCAGGGTATCGCGCACGTCGTGGCTGACTTCCACGCCCAGTTCGGCATAGTGCTTGGGAATGAGCGTCGGCGGACCGCAGACGCGCACCTTCGCGCCGAGTTTTTGGAGACAGAAGACGTTGCTCAGCGCTACCCGGCTGTGCAGGATATCGCCGATGATGGCCACTTTCTTCCCGGTCAGGTCGCCCAGTTTCTCCCGGATGGAAAAGGCATCGAGCAAAGCCTGGGTGGGGTGTTCGTGGGTGCCGTCGCCGGCGTTGATGATGTTGGCGGGGATGCGGCTGGCCAGGTAAACGCAGGCGCCGGGTGCGGGATGGCGCATCACCACCATGTCCACTTTCATCGCCAGGATGTTGTTCACCGTATCCAGCAGGGTCTCGCCTTTGCTCACGCTGCTGGAAGAAGCGCTGAAGTTGACAATGTCGGCACTGAGGCGCCGTTCGGCCAGCTCGAACGACACGCGGGTGCGGGTACTGCTTTCGAAAAACAGGTTGGCCACCGTAATATCACGCAGACTGGGCACCTTTTTGATCGGCCGGTTGATCACCTCTTTGAAATTGTCCGCCGTCTCGAAGATGAGCCGGATGTCATCTGCGGTGATATTCTTGATGCCGATGAGGTGGCGGGTAGAAAGACGCTTCATGTTTTACGGTGGACGGTGGACGGTGAACGGCTCGGTGGACGCCAAACCGTCCACCGTCTACTGTGGTTTATACTCAAACAACAAAATCTCGTCATCGCCGTGGATTTCCTGCCAGCGCACCTTCACGTAGGCCTCGTCCACGGCATCCACACTGATCCCGGTGTAGTCGGCCTGAATAGGCAGTTGGCGATTGAAGCGCCGGTCTACCAGGACGAGCAGCTCCACGGCCTGCGGACGACCATAGTGCTGGAGAGCCGCCAGGGCCGCCGAAATAGTGCGGCCCGTGTACAGCACATCGTCGACCAGCAGCACTTTCCTGCCGGCGACAATAAAAGAAATGTCATTGGGATGGGGCGCCAGGGGGCCATCGGCCATGCGGAAGTCGTCGCGGTAAAAGGTGATGTCCAGTTTGCCGAAGTCGATCTTTTGGTCATCCAACAGTTCCGTGAGGCGGGCGTGGATGCGTTGGGCCACCAGGGTGCCGCGCGGTTGAATACCGATGATGCAGGCATTGGCGAAATCGCCCCAATCCTCCAGCAGCTGGTGGCAGAGCCGCTCGATGGTGAGCGTAAAGCGTTCGCGGGTAAGGAGTATTTTTCCGGTTGGCATGGTCGTGGGCGTGTTAGCACGAAGTGCAACTTTATATCATTATGCCCCAGGGCAAAGGTAGTTTCGGGGAGGAGAAAACCTGCTTTTGGCAAAGGATTAAGTATTTTTGCAAACATAATCGGAACGAGACCCTGCTAAAACCAATTATGCAACCACTGGACTATGGAAGTTTTATCAAAAAAAATGACTTATGCTGACCTTTTGGAACTGGACATTCCAGAAGGCGATACGGGCATTTATGAATTACTAAACGGTGAAATTGTGAGACGATCTTCCCCTAATACTCCACATCAGAGAGCTTCGCTCAAACTTGTCAGGCATTTAGACCGCTATAATGAGGAAAAAAAGCTGGGCGAACTTTTCTTTGCCCCTTACGACGTCTATCTGGATGATCAAAATGCTGGCATTCAACCGGACATTCTGTTTGTGGGCCACGAGCGCAATTTTGTCATCCGCGATAATAACGGTATTGTGGGCGCGCCCGATCTGATCATCGAAATCCTTTCTAAAGGCACGGCAGCCAAAGACCGGGGTATTAAAAAGGATATTTATGAACAGTTCGCCGTCCGGGAATACTGGATCGTGGACCCACAGGCCCGGAGCATCGAAGTGTATCAGATCGAGGGCAACCGCTATCGCCTGGTCTCGTTTGCAGCAGAGGAAGGCAGCATTAAATCGTTGGTGCTGACCGACCTGGTACTGGAGGTGGCTACGGTTTTTTAAGGCGGACCGAGCTGCTGCAAAGACTTTTTCAGAATCCCTATCCCGCGTTCGATCTCTTCCTCGTTGACCGCGGCGAAACCCAGGCGCGTGGCGTTCAAATGCTGGCTATAGTGCAGGCCATCGGAAATCCACAGGCCGGTTGCCCGGCTTTTGCGGGCCACTTCGGGCAGCGGAAAGGCCTGGTCGAAGCGCGCCCACACGGCCAGCCCGCCGGTGGGTACGGAAAATTCGACCACGTTCCCCAGCTCCGCTTTCAACATTTCGCAGAACAGGTCGCGCCGGCGGTGGTATATTTTCTGGGCTTTCTTCAGGTGGCGGCGCATTTCGCCGTCGCTAAAGAGCACGGCCACCGCCGCTTCCAGCAGGTTGTCGCCCTGCCGGTCGATGATGCGCCGCAGGTTGGCCATGCCCTCGATGACTTCCGCCGGCGCCACCACGTAACCGATGCGCAGCGCTGGCGAGAATACCTTGCTCAACGAACCGACGTAGACCACTTGCCGGCCCGTATCAGCGGCCGCCAACGGCAGGATCGGATGGCTGTTGTAGTGAAAATCGTAGTCGTAATCGTCTTCCAGAATGCAAAAGCCGTACGTCCGCGCCAGTTGCAACAGCCGCAACCGGCGCTCGGCGGGCATGATCACCGTAGTGGGATGTTGGTGGTGCGGCGTGACGTAGACCATCCGCACGGCTGTTTTTTGGCATAGTTCTTCAATGGCCTCTACATCCATCCCCTGATCGTCCACGGGCACGGTCATCAACTTCGCGCCACTTTTCCGGATGATCAGGTTGCACGAGGTATACGACACTTCGCCGACGACAACTACTTCGCCGGGCTGCACGATGCACTGTACCGCGAGGTGGATCGCCATCATGGTGCCGCGCGTAATCAGCACATTCTCCATACTGATCGGCAGCCCGCGGCTCTCGCGCAGGTAGTCGGTCACGGCAGCACGGAGCGACGGCTCGCCGGTCGTCTCCCCGTAAAACAGCAGATTTTTGCGAAAACCCTGGCGCAATGCCGTCCGGTAGGCGCGGCTGAGGGCATCCCAGGGCGCAATCCGCACATCGGGAAAGCCATCGTTGAAGGCCAGCGCATTGGACCCTTTGAAAATGGGCGACTTCAAAAGCGGATCCACCTGAAAGCGAAAGCCCGCTTTTTGCTGCGCCCTGTCGAGCGGTAAAAGGACGTTTTTTTTGAGCGGAACCGGCTTAATATCCGGTAGTTTCTGGCTGACAAAAGTGCCGCGCGAGCTCTGGGTTTCGAGCCAGCCCTGGGCCAGCAGTTCTTCGTAAGCCGCCACTATGGTTTTCCGATGCAGACCCAATACCTCCGCCATCGTCCGTGTACCCGGTAACTGTGCCCCGGCCGGGATAATGCCCCGCCGGATATGTTCGGCCAGCGCGGCGGCGATTTGCAGAAACAGCGGGGTTTTGGCGGCCTTGTCAACGGATAAAAGCGTAGCAAACGGTAGCATAAGGGAGGTGGTTTACCATGGAGTACCGAGTCATATGACAGCAGCAAAGTTATACATTCCGCAGTAAACCGGACTACTCAGTATTTCAAAACCGGCTGGTTTCAGTAGTCCAAGTGCGCCCTAAATTTGCTGCCGGAAAAACAACCGTTTTATGAAGAAATCAGACGTTCCCCGTCCACCCAGCTACTTTGACACTTACATCGATCAGGTCGCCGATATCGAACTTTCAGCGGCATTTCAGCAGAGTATCGCTGCCATCGACGCGCTTGACCTGGACACGCTCCGGGCCATCGGCGATCAGGTGTATGCGCCGGGAAAATGGACGCTCCGGGATCTGTTCCAGCACCTCATCGACGGGGAGCGGATTTTTGCCTACCGCGCCCTGCGTTTTGCCCGCAACGACCGGACGGTCCTGCCAGGTTTTGATGAAAACCTTTTTGCCGAATACGCGGGAGCAAACGGCCGCCCCTGGGAAGATATTCTGGGGGAATTGCGCCATGTCCGGGAAAGCAGTATGTTTTTGTTCCATTCTTTTGAACAAGCCGCGCTGCGTCGAAGCGGGGTGATGTTTAACTCGGAACTGCCGGTGCTGGCCATCGCCTTTACCATCATCGGGCATCAAATTCATCATTTCCGGATCATGGAGGAGCGGTATTTTCCACTGGTTAATGTGGTGATTTAGAGGGGTTTAGAAGGTTTAGAGGGGTTTAGAAGGTTTAGAGGGGTTTAGAGGGGTTTAGTTTCTTGCCTGCAAAACATAGATCTCCGCCAAGCGAACATCTTCTAAACCCCTCTAAACCTTTTTTCTAAACCCCTTTTTCTCCACCCAACGACAATCATGAAAACAAAATCCACCCGCACCCAGGGCAGCCGCTACTATCCCAAACGTTACGCCACCGACCCGGCCAGCCGCGATGCGATACTGGATGAAGGACTGGTCTGTCACGTCGCTTTTACCATGCATGGGCAACCCTTCCTGATTCCAACGGGCTACTGCCGCATCGATAGCACGCTGTATTTGCACGGGTCGGTGGGCAGTCATTTTTTCATGCACCTGGCGCAGGGCGTGCCCGTCTGCGTGAGCGTGACCTTGGTGGACGGGCTGGTGCTGGCACGCTCGGTCTTTAACCACTCGATGAACTACCGGTCGGTCGTCGCTTTTGGCCAATCGCGGCTCGTGGACGCGGATGCCGAGCGTTGGCTGGCGGCCGAACGATTCACCGAGCACGTGCTACCCGGGCGCTGGGCAGATGCGCGGCAACCGAACGCGAGCGACATGAAAAAGACGATGTTCATCGCTGTCGGCATCGAGGAAGCCTCCGTCAAATTCCGGGCAGAAGGCGTCGGCGATGACCCGGCGGATATGGACCTGCCGGTGTGGGCGGGCGTGATTCCGCTGAAACTCCAGCCGCAGGCGCCGCAGCCGGATAATAACGGCCAGGCGGTGGCCCTGCCGGATTATTTACTGGACTACCAGCGTTAAAAGAATTGCCGGATGCCTCGCGCAGGCCTGACGACCCCGCGAAACGGTAGAGCGGCGATTACGCTGTTACCATTTGAATGACCAACAGTTATGAAAATAAATTCTTCCCTCGCCAAATGGTTTTACCTGCTGGCGCTTTCGCTGATCTGGGGCAGCAGTTTTATATTGATCAAAAAAGGGCTGACCGGTTTTGGCTATTTCGAGGCGGCCACGATTCGTCTGGTGTCCGCCGGACTGGTGTTTTTACCTTTCGGCTTGGTGAATTTCAGAAAAATACCCCGCGACAAGCTGGTTTTCGTTGGCCTGGCCGCGTTGTTGGGCATGGTGCTGCCCGCTTATCTTTTTTGTCTGGCGCAGCAACAGGTGCAGAGTTCGGTGGCGGGCATTCTGAATGCGCTGACCCCCGTTTTTACCTTCGTCTTCGCTATTATCCTGTTCAAAACGGCCTATAAAACCAACCAGATCGTCGGACTGTTCCTGGGTCTGGTCTGCGCGGTACTGCTGGCGATGGATGACCCGGCTACCACCATCCGTTTCAACCTGTACGCCGGTCTGATCGTGCTGGCCACTGCTCTTTACGGGCTGAATATCAACCTGATCAAAAACCGGCTGGCGGAAATACCGGCCATTGCACTCTCCACCGTGGCCGTCTCGGTGGCCGGATTGCTGGCTTTTTTCCTGATCATGCTGCCGAATTTGGATAAGTATACGGTTGCTGAACACCAATGGGCGCCGCTACTCGCGCTGCTGGCTTTGGGCGTGTTCGGTACGGCGCTGGCGCAGCTGCTGCATTACAAACTCATCAGCCAATCGTCCGCCTTGTTCGCCAGTTCGCCCACCTACATCATCCCGATCGTGGCAGTCTTCTGGGGGCTGCTGGATGGGGAACCTTTTCACCTGCTGCATGCGTTGAGCGTAGCCGGGATTCTGGCGGCGGTGGTGATGATCCGGAAAGGTTGATGGGGAATATTCAGGTTGATGACGGTTGATGAGGGTTTATAAAGGTTGATAATCAAGATTTTAACATTGGCATGGCGTTGCTTTGGATTTTAGTTTAAACAAATTTTATGGAAATAATCCAGAGTGATAGCGCCGACCTCGAGGCTATTTTTGATTTGTATGCCGCCGCCATCGCCCATCAAAAGGCAGTGTCGCACCTGCACTGGCTGCCCTTCGAGCGCAGTATGGTCGAGGCGGAAATAGCCGAGGGGCGGCAATGGAAGATGATGGTGGATGGCCACATTGCCTGCATTTTTGTGACGGCTTATGCCGATCCGGATATTTGGGGCGAAAAGGGCATCGAACCCGCCGTTTACCTCCATCGCATCGTGACCGATCCCCGGTTCCGGGGCCGGAACTTCGTGTTCGAAATCGTGCAATGGGCCAAGGCGCATGGCCGCAGTCTGGATAAAAAATTTGTCCGCCTGGATACCTGGAGCGACAACCTGCGTCTGAAAGAACACTATGTGCAATGCGGATTCCAGTTCCTGGG
>JBKJKS010000594.1:0-8479 GCA_046597295.1 Saprospiraceae bacterium | reverse complement strand
GCAAAAGCAACTGGATAAGGTGGAGCGCATCGAAATAGAGAACGTGGACATGGCGACCATGCGCATCCGTTTTCCGGAGCCGCCCCGCAGCGGGGAGGTGGTGGCCACCGCCGAGCACGTCAGTAAAAGTTATGGGAACCTGAAAGTCATCGAACGCGCCGACTTCCGCATCCTGCGCGGCGAACGGGTGGCCTTTGTGGGCCAGAACGGGCAGGGCAAGACGACGCTGGCCAAAATACTGGTGGGTACCGAACCGGCCACCAGCGGCAAGGCGACGCTCGGGCATAACATCCACATCGGCTACTACGCCCAGAACCAGGCCGAAACCCTCGATCCGAAACTGACGCTGCTGGAGACCATGGAACGCCAGTCGCCCCCCGAAATGCGCACCAAACTCCGGGGAATCCTGGGGGCTTTCCTGTTCAGTGGGGAAGATGTGGGCAAAAAAGTGGTCGCCCTCTCCGGCGGCGAACGCGCGCGGCTGGCTCTGGCCTGCATGCTGCTGCGGCCCATCAACTTCCTGATTCTCGATGAGCCGACCAATCACCTGGACATGCTTTCCAAGGAAGTGCTGAAGCAGGCGCTCTTCGATTTCGAAGGCACGCTGCTGGTGGTCAGCCACGACCGCGAGTTCCTCAGCGACCTGACCACCCGCACCATCGAATTCCGCGACCATAAACTGACCGAATACCTGGGCGACGTAAATTATTTCCTGGACAAACGGCAGGCCCGCGATATGCGCGAGGTGGAGAAACGTACCAAGAGCAACGGCGCCAGCTCCTCGGACGACGGCATCGTGGTGCTGGGTTCAGAGGAAAAGAAGCAACTCCAGCGCGTGGTGCAGAAGGCCGAAAAGCGCATTGCCGACCTGGAAGCCGACATCAAGACCTACGAAGCCAAAATGGCAGATCCGGAATTTTACAACCGTTCCGAATCGCAGGGAACTCTCCAGAAGTACAAGAACCTGAAAGCGGAACTGGACAGCGTATTTTCCGAATGGGAACAAGCCGTGGAGCAGCTGGGCTAAATTTTTCCGCCAGGCTCAGGCATAATCAACCATGATGAAAAAATCCCTTTCGGTCTACGATCTCGTTTTCGCTGTCCTGGCGCTGGCTTACCTCATTTACCTGTTCGGGCGGGCCTGGTACATCCCGGTCACGCACGATGAGGCGGCCACCAGCATTTTGCTGAATGGCAATAATTACGTGAAACTGATCACCTACCGCTATGGCTATATCAGTGCCAACAACCACGTACTGAACAGTTTACTGGCTAAATTCTGGTCGGACATCACCGGCGGGCTCTCCCCCCTGAGCATTCGGGCCGGCAATCTGCTGGCCGCAGTGGCCTATCTGGCTGCCGGCTACGTGCTCCTGCAGCGTTTTTTTCAAACCAACCTGTTGCGGGTCATCGGCGGGGTACTGTGGCTGGCCAATCCTTATCTGGCCGAGTTTCTCGCCCTGTCGCGCGGCTACGGGATCTCGGCTGCGCTGGAAGCGGCGACCGTCTGTTTCGGCGCGCTGTACCTGTCGTTACCCGAGGATGCTCCCCAGCGGCATCCGTACCTGCGCCTGGCCTGCATCAGTGCTATGCTGGTCGTTTGGGCCAACTTCGCCACCCTGTATTTCTTTCTGTGCTTCTTCGTCCTGCTGGGCTGGGAAATGCTGCGCACCCGGGCGACGTCCAGGCGCGACTTGAAAACTTTGCTGCGTTCCGTCCTGGTGTTGGCTTTGCTGATCGTGCTGCCCCTGACCCGGATCAGGTCGGCGGGCGATTTTTCCTGGTTCGGCAACGCCGGCTTTTTCAAGGACACGGTGCAGGGCTTTGCCGACTGCTTTCTGCTGGGCCGGCACTACTTCGGTCCCGATACGCTGCTGTACCTGCAATGGCTGCTGATCCTCCTTTTTATCGCCTCCGCGGCCGCCACGCTCACCCTATGGTGGCGTTCCGGCGGCCAAGTGACGCCGGCGGTCTGGTTGCTGGGCCTGTTTCCCGGCACGGTGGTGGTCAATGTACTGGCCACCCTCCTCACCGATTCCTCCTGGTTGAGCACCCGGACCACGCTGTTTTTTTATCCCCTGGTGGTGTGCAGCATACTAGGCCTTTTTCGTTTACTGGAAAGGCGTCTGCCCAGGCTGGCCTGGGGCCTGGCCCTGCCGGTTGCTGTTTTGCTCGGCGTACATTTTTTGAAGAATGCCAACTGGGCGCAGACCTACGAATGGCGCTATGACCGCGACACGTACACGATTTTGAATTATATTGAAAAAACCTACCAGTCTGAAAACCGGACCACGCCCTGGTCGTTACATACTTACTGCTTGCAACACCCGTCTTTTCAGTTTCATACCCGGCTAATGAAATCGCGCTACGATCACTATGTGGAGGAAGTGAAAGATACCGGCTGCAACATCGCGGAGCCGGTGAATAAGGAGGTGGAATTTTACTACGTACCGCTGGAAAAGTCAAATCCCTTCCGGGCGGACTATGACGTGGTGCTGGAAACGAGCGATGGACAGCGGGTTTTGTTGCGGAAAAAGGGTCGTCCGCAGTAGTACTTCCTTTAATTATTGTACGCAGACCAGCAGTAGCTATGAACACAGCAGATTTTATCAGCGGCGCCGGTGTCCTGCTTATCCTGACGGCGTTTTTTCTCACTACCCTCGACCGGATGTCCACCGAAAGCCGGACGTATTTCGTGCTGAATATGGCGGGTGGCTTGCTGGCCGCCGTGGGCGCCTGGCTGGTCGGCTCGGTGCCCTTCCTGGTGATGGAGGTTATCTGGACCGTGGTCGCCGCCATCGGATTGATCAGAACGTATAAGGCGGCGGGATGACGACTTCCGGCCCGCGTTTTTACCTGCCTGCCTTGGGCAGTGTGCTGCTCTTTTTCGGACTGATGGCGCTCTACGTGCGGGAGTTCGCCGTTTTTTCGAATACGATCGGGGTCGTCCGGCTGGTCATCGGCTCCATGATGGTGATGCTGTTGCTGGGCACCGGCCTGTTGTGGCGTTTCCGGGAGCGGTTCCGTCCCTGGTCGCGGCACGTGACGGAGATCGCACTGCTTTTGGTGTTCAGCGTACTTTTCGCACCCTTGTTGGGTAGTATGTTGAATCGCGCCCTGGGCAAGACCGAATTTCAATCCTTTGAATTTATTGCCGAGACGCCCTATATCGCCTCGGGTTATGGCTTTATGAAAAATACCACCCTGCGGCCCACCGGTTATTTCCTGGAGGTAAAAGATCGCGGTGGCCAGCGGCTGCGTTTGCGCTATAAAAAACAGGCCTACTACCCGATCACGCAGCCGGGTCAGGCGGTGCGGCTGCCCGTACGCCAGGGCCTCTTCGGTATTCGGGTGGTCGAGTTGCGGTAGCAGTCGGCGCATTCTGCCAAAGCGTTTTACCTTTGACCCACAAAAAAATATTTCTTCCATGATGAAAGCGATTTTCTCCGGCTGCCTCAGCTTCGCCCTCGCCCTGACCAACCTGCCCGCCCAAACCGCCGGCTACTTCTATCCGGAAGAAATGGTGGTCACCTCCAATGCGCTTAATGTGCGCGACATGCCCGACATCAACGGCAAGAAAATAGCCACGCTGCCGCGCGGCACGGTGGTTAAATATCTGGAAGCGTATAAGGACAATGAATACGTGCAGGCCGATACGCTCGATCCGAACTCCGCCTATGGCGTCTGGCTAAAGATCCGTTCCGGCAATCTGACCGGATATGCCTTCAGCCCTTACCTGACCGGCACCTACGTGCTGGAGTATGAAGACAACATCGTCGAGAACATCCCCCCAATGCAGTGGTATGCCGTGTACGCCCGCGATTCGTTCGCCGACGAAATGCGCCGGATCGTGCCGCGGGTGGAAGAACAGTACCATGAAATATACGGGCAAAAGGTGAAAGTGCTGAAAACCAATCAGAAAGACGTCAGTAAATTCATCATCGGCGTACTGTCGCCCCTCACGCCCGGCTACAGCGGCAGCCTGGGTAGCCTGGGTATGGACGTAGGCTACATGACTACTTTTCTGGGCCCGGGCAACCAGCTGGCCATTTATCCCGGCAACGACAACAATGATACCCTGATAAAACCTACCTATGGCCTGGCCGCCACCGGTTGCGCCCGTTTTAAGGACAGTTACGTAGAAGTATCCGACTATAAACTCACCCTGCTCGATTATGCGGTGGAACCAATGTTCCAACAGGATCTTACGCCCTGGGTCAAGCCCGCGCTGCCGGAAATCTCTCCCAATGTCCAGTTACTGTGGTTCGGCGATGTGGACCACGACAATAAACCCGACGCCATCATTCAGGACTGCCCTTATGAAGTCGGCTGCCGCGCCTCCCTGTTCCTTTCTTCCAAAGCCCGACCCGGCGAACGCCTGCGCAAGGTGGCGGAGCACTTCTGGCCGGGGGATTGACCACATTCCTATCATTGACCACATCCACTCAGCCATGCATTTAGACTCCCTCACCGTTCGGGAATGGCCCGATCAACGTACCACGGCACCCCACGTCCTGCCGATCTATGCGACCTCGTCGTTCGTCTTTGACGACATCGAGCAGGGCATTGGCATTTTCAAAAACATCGAAAGCGGACACGCCTACAGTCGCTATGCCAATCCGACGGTGGATACGGTGGCCCGGAAAATAGCCGATCTGGAGACCCACGGGCTGGGTCTGGAAGCCACGGCAGTCATGACCAGCAGCGGTATGTCCGCCATTGCCACGCTGCTGCTGGGGACGCTGCAGGCCGGCGATAAAGTGCTCGCCCAAGGCAATTTATACGGCGGCACCACGGAGTTGTTGACGGGTACCTTCGCCCAGTTCGGCGTGGAAACCCTGCTGGTGGATCTGCAGGATTTGGCGCTCGTAGCCGATATTCTGCAACGCGAACCGGCCATCCGGATGCTGTACTGCGAAACCCCGGCCAATCCCACGCTGGCCTGCGTGGACATCCGGGCATTGGCCGATCTGGCGCATCAGCACGGTGCCTGGTGCGCCATCGACAATACGTTCATGACGCCGCTGCTGCAACAGCCTTTCGCCCACGGTGTGGATTTCATTGTGCATTCGACGACCAAATACCTGAATGGGCATGGCAATTCCATCGCCGGCGTGGTGGTGGGCCTGGACAAAACGGTGATGCGCAAGAACGTATGGCGGGCGATGAAACTGGTGGGCACCAACTGCTCGCCCTTCGAAGCCTGGCTGACCTATAACGGCCTGAAGACCCTGGCTTTACGCATGGAGCGCCATTGCTCGAATGCGCTCGCCGTGGCGGAATTCCTGGAAAAACACCCGGCGGTGGAACGGGTGAATTACCCCGGGCTGGCGTCGCACCCCGACCATGCGCTCGCCCGGCGGCAAATGCAGCACGGCTTCGGCGGCATGCTCAGTTTTGAACTGCGGGGTGGTATCGAGGCGGGCCTGCGCTGTATGAACCGGATTAAGTTCTGTACCCTGGCCCCCACCCTCGGCGACGTAGATACCCTCATTTTACACCCCGCTTCGTCGTCGCACATTGCGGTAGCCAAAGCGGTGCGCGAGCAAAACGGCATCACCGACGGACTGATCCGCGTCTCGGTGGGCATTGAAAATCCAGCCGACATCATCGCGGACCTGGAGCAGGCTATGGGGTAAGAGCAAGAAAATCGATAGGCGAAGGACAAGAAGCAATATCCGTTTAATCACTATCCAGCACCGACCATGAAACATTCCTTTCTTTTCCTCCTGCTCCTATTATCCGGCGCTTGTAAAAGCCGCAAGGAAGTAGCGGAACCGGCGGTACAGCCGGCCACAGCACCCCAGCTGATTACCCTGCAAACCTTTCCCTGCCGGGGCTACTGCCCGGTCTATACCCTTACTGTACGACATAATGGCCTGCTGGAGTATAATGGCGAACGGTTTGTCCAGAAGACGGGTCCGGCAACCGCCCAGCTGACGCCGACCGAACTGGCCCGGCTGCGCATCGAAGTGACCAAGACCAACCTGTGGGAGTATCCCGATCACGTCAAGAGCCAGATCATGGATGCCCCTTACGCCACGCTGACCGTGTGGAACGGCGATAAAACCAAGAGTGTCAATGGCAGTATGGACCGTCCGAAACCGCTGCTCGAGCTGGAAAAGATGCTGAAGAACATCGCCGAGGCCCATGGGCTGAAGGTGCTGGAAGGCGTCCATCCCAACACCTCCGCTGCCCCGAAAAGCGAAGTGATCGTGAAATTGCGCCCGGAAGAAAATGCCGGTAACTGGATCGCCCGTTTTGGCGAGCTGAAGCTGCGGCTGGTGCGCCGTCTGTACGACAACACGTGGCTGGTGGACTATGATCCCGCCCAGATCGGGGAAAAGCAGGTGATCGAATTGCTCAAATCTACCGCTGGCGCCCTGGACGTACAGGCCAATCACCCGGTCGAAGACCGGCACTGACGGCCCACTACCCATGCAGGATTTCTGGAAAAAAACGTGGTTCCTCGGGCTGGCCTACACGCTGGCGGCGCTCGTGGTCTCGATTCAAAAACTCGCTGCCGGCCGGTTGCCAAACGGCTATACGGCCTACGAAAACTTTCTGATCTTCCAGGCTTCTTACGGGCAGCTGGCGGCGCATGCCAACCCCTACACCGGCATCCCGGGCGGCCCCTGGGACCTGTTCAAATACAGCCCGGCCTTTGCACTGGGCATGGCCCCTTTTTCCGTGCTGCCGGATTGGCTGGGTCTGCCCATCTGGAACCTGCTCAATGCCCTGCCCCTGCTGTATGCCCTGCTGCACCTGCCGGTGCTGCCGCAGCAACAACGGATTTTTTGCGCCTGGTTTGTGCTGCCCGAGCTGGTCATTTCACTGCAAAACAGTCAGAGCAATGGCCTGACGGCGGCTTTGATCCTGCTGGCCTGGCTGGCCTTCGAGCAAAATCGTCCGCTGCGCGCGGCCGGCTGGGTCGCTGCGTCCTTCTTCATTAAAATCTTCGGTATTTTCGCCGCTCTTCCCGGACTGCTCTACCCGCGTAAATGGGAATTTGCCGGTTGGTTATGGCTTTTTTCAGTCGGGCTGTTTTTCGTGCCCCTGATTCTGCTATCGCCCTGGCAGCTGACCCGGGTCTACGGCTGGTGGGGACTGCTCTTATGGAACGATCAGGCGGTGTCGGTGGGCTTGTCCGTGCAAGGCTGGCTGCAGACCTGGTTTGGGTGGGCGCCCTCCAAGACGCTGGTAACGTTGACGGGATTGGCCATCTTCAGCGCTTCGGTAGCAGTGGCCAGCCGCCAGGCACAGGACCCACGCATCCGGGTGCTGGCCTGGGCTTCCCTGTTGCTGTGGGTGGTCATTTTTAACCACAAAGCAGAGTCACCGACCTATGTCCTCGCACTCTGCGGTGTGGCGCTGTGGTATTGTACGACGGAAAAAAGGACCTGGGAAAAAGCGCTGTGCTGGACGGCCTTCGCGCTGGCCTCCGTGTCGCCGACCGACATTTTTCCGCGTGGCCTGCGCGAACAATGGGTGCAACCCTACGTACTGAAAGCAGTACCCTGCATCCTGGTTTGGGCGGTCATCTCGGCCTGCTTGCTGGCAGGAAACAAATTTAGTGGATTGCAGAAGAAAGACTGATCGGCGCCGTATTTGACCACATTATCCACCTTGACCACCTTAAATTCTTATGCGCGATTTATTCTTAAAATTCTTAAAATTCGGTGTGGTGGGCGCTTCCGGCGTAATCGTGGACTTTGGCATAACCTGGCTACTGAAGGAGCAACTGCGGGTCAATAAATACGTGGCCAACACCATGGGGTTCATTTGTGCGGTCGGCAGTAATTATGTGCTTAATCGGGTCTGGACCTTCGAAAGCCACGACCCTTCCGTGGCCACGCAGTTTTCCAAATTTGCCCTGGCCGCGCTGGTTGGGCTGCTGATCAACAATGGCATTATTTACCTGCTGACCGAGCGCTACAAAATGAAGTTTTATCCGGCCAAACTGATCGCTACCGGCATCGTCATGATCTGGAATTTTTGGGCAAACTACACCTATACTTTTCACTGATACCACTTTACAAATCGTATGCGCTATTTTTTGCTATCGCTTTACGCAATGGCGTATTGCTCGGTCCATTCCTATGCCCAGTGCAATGGCCCGGTCATTATCAATTATCCCTACCAGGAGGATTTTGAACTCAGCGCCGGAGGCTGGGTAGCCGGCGGGACCAGCAATGACTGGGTCTGGGGTACGCCTAATAAACCAACCATCAACAGCGCCGGTAGCGGCGCCAAGTGCTGGGTCACCGGCGGTCTGACCGGCTCTTTCTATAATCTGGGCGAACGATCCTACGTGGAAAGCCCCTGCTTGAGCTTCCTCATCCTGGACCATCCCTACATCCGTTTCAAAATATGGTGGGAATCGGAACAACGCTATGATGGCGGTAATTTGCAGTACTCCCTGGATGCCGGGAACAGCTGGACGAACGTGGGTTCCGTAAACGATCCGGTGAATTGCCTG
>JBKJKS010000544.1:0-3428 GCA_046597295.1 Saprospiraceae bacterium | reverse complement strand
GGGCCGTTTTCAGGTATTTATGGGTAAGATCGGCGGTCCGAGCACCCTGCCGGGCGTACCGGACTCCGTTTTTCTCACCGGGGGGAAATTTTATTTGAAAATACAGTAGCGAAGGCTGGAAGGCATCGCGCTGGAACAGGTAGCGGTGACTACCTTCGCCCCATGTCACGCTTAAACAAGTACGTCTGTATCCACGGCCATTTCTACCAGCCGCCGCGGGAAAACGCCTGGCTCGAAACGGTCGAGCAACAGGAATCGGCCCGGCCCTTCCACGATTGGAACGAGCGCATCAACTTTGAATGCTACGCCCCCAATGCCGCCGCCCGTATCCTCGACGAACAGGGCTGGATTACCAAGATCCGAAACAATTACAACCGCATTTCTTTTAATTTCGGCCCCACCCTGCTCACCTGGATGGCCGAAAACGACCCCGAGGCCTACAAACTGCTGCTGCAGGCCGACCAGCGCAGCCGCGAACGCTACGGCGGGCACGGCTCCGCCCTGGCCCAGGCGCACAGCCACCTCATCCTGCCGCTCTGCAACTACCGCGACAAGGTCACCCAGGTGTACTGGGGCATCCGCGATTTCGAATACCGCTTCGGGCGCTATCCGGAGGGCATGTGGCTCGCCGAGACCGCCGTGGATACCGATACGCTGGAAGTGCTGGCTTCGCACGGCATCCAGTTCACCATCCTGGCGCCCCGCCAGGCCAAAGCGGTGCGCAAACTGATCGAGCCCACGACTGCCGGCGCCAAGGAAGCGCCTGCGCCCGCCGAGTGGCGGGATGTGCATGCCGACAGCCTCGATACCCGCCGGCCCTACTGGTGCCTGCTGCCCAGCGGGCGCCGGATCGCGCTGTTCTTCTACCATGGCGGCATCGCGCAGGAGGTGGCGTTCAGCGGTCTGCTCAACAGCGGCAAGAACTTTGCCCGACGCATCAGCGGCATGTTCGACGACAACGAGGAACCGCAGATCGCCCACATCGCCACCGACGGCGAGAGCTACGGCCACCACCATCGCTACGGCGAAATGGCCTTGGCCGACTGCCTCAACCAGATCGTCGACAACGGCTGGGCCACCCTGACCAACTACGGGCAGTTCCTGGAACTGTATCCGCCGACCTACGAAGTACAAATCCACGAAAAGTCGTCGTGGAGCTGTGTGCACGGCGTGGAACGCTGGCGGGCCAACTGCGGCTGCTCCACCGGCGGCAAAGCCGGCTGGCAGCAGCACTGGCGCAAACCGCTGCGCGAAACGCTCGACTGGCTGCGCGACCAGCTCGCGCCGCTGTACGAGCGCGAAGGCACCCGCTTCCTGCGCGATCCCTGGACCGCCCGCAATGAATACATCCAGGTCATGCTCCGCCGCAACGACGACCGCGTGCGGGCTTTTCTGCATAAGCATGCCCGGCGTACGCTCAGTCCGATGGAGGAAGTGATCGTGCTGCGCCTGCTCGAAATGCAGCGCCACGCCGTGCTGATGTTCACCAGCTGCGGCTGGTTCTTCGATGAAATTTCCGGCCTCGAAACCAACCAGATCCTGCAGTACGCGCGCCGGGCCATGGAGTACGCGCAGGACGTGGGCGGCCTGGACCTGCATACCGAATTCACCCGCCGTCTGGCCGAAGCGCCCAGCAACGTGTTCCCCGACGGAGCGGCCAGCTATCGCCAGAATGTGGTGCCGACCAGCGTCAACCTGGAGCGCGTGGCCATGCACTTCGCCGTCGCCTCGCTGTTCGAGGACGACCCGGCGGGCCTGGACCTGTTCAATTACACGGCCACCGTCGAGTTTTTTGAAAAAATAGAAGCCGGTACCCCGCAGTTTGCCGCCGGGCGCATCTGCATCCGTTCGCGGCTCACCCACGCCGAAAAAACGTTCTGTTTTGCGGTGCTCTACCTGGGTCAGCAGCACATCATCGGCAACATCAGCGGCAATATGAACCGGGCTACTTTTGACGCCATGTACCTGCGCACCTCCAAAGCCTTCGGATCAGCCAACCTGGGCGAGGCCATCGGCATTCTGCAGGAATACTTCGGTCCGGAGAAATTTACCCTGGCCAGCCTCTTCGCCGACGAAAAGATCGAGATTATCAAGGCCATTACCGAGTCGGGGCTGGCCACGGCGGAGTCCACGTTCCGCAATGTGTTCAATGACAACTACCAGCTGATGAATGGCCTGCAGGAGGCGGGGCTGACCCTGCCGGAAAGCTGGCGCAACATCGCCACCTACGTACTGAACGCCGACCTGCTGGCTTTTTTCGAACATAACAACGGCGGCGAAGCCCGCAACCTGCGCCGCATTGCCGGGGACATGAAAAACTGGCACATCAAGATCAGCGAACCCGAGGTGATGCGCCACGCCATCGGCGCCTGGGTCTACCGGGAAATTGAGAAAATCAACCTCGACGAATCCTCCGCGCCGCGGGTGCAGCGACTGAACGGCATTCTGGAAATCGTGGACAATATGGGCGTCAAACCGATGATCTGGCGCAGCCAGAACGTCTTTTACCTGCTCACCAAAGGCTACCGCCGCGGTCAATGGGTGTTCGTCAATGCCGAATGGAAAGCGGCGCTGGAGCGACTGGCCAGGCTGCTGCGGGTGCGGCTGAACGGACACACGGAAGCAGTACAATAAACACATTCAACACATTAGCCACCTTTAGACGTCTGCTCATGTCCGCCACCACACCCATCGTCACCGAAAAGAACAACCGCCGGACCATCAACGCCTGGGCGTTTTTCGACTGGGCCAACAGCGCCTACGCCCTGGTCATCACGGTGGCCATCTTCCCCGGTTATTTTCTGGCCATGACCAATGATACGGTGACCATCCTGGGGTACCGGATGTCGGACAGCACCTTATATGCCTGGAGCATTTCGCTGGCTTACCTGGTCATTGCGGCCCTGTCGCCGCTGCTCTCCGGCATTGCCGACTATGGCGGCCACAAGAAAAGGTTCATGCGCTTTTTCACCATGCTGGGCGCGCTGGCCTGTATGTCGCTGCTGTTTTTTACGGGCATGCCGACGCTGTGGGTGGGCGTGCTGGGCTTTATCCTGGCTACCATCGGTTTTGCGGGCGGTATTGTGTTCTACAATTCCTACCTGCCGCTCATTGCCACCGAAGATCGCTACGACGACGTGAGGGCCCGCGGATTTAGTTTCGGTTTCATCGGCAGCGTCATTTTGCTGGTCGTCAACCTGATCATCATCACCTACTACGACTGGTTCGGCTTTTCCGACGGACTGCGGGCCGTGCCCACCGCCTTCGTGATGGTGGGGCTGTGGTGGATCGGTTTTTCGCAGATTCCACTGCGCCGCCTGCCGGCCGATCAGGCGCCCGTGTCGCAGGAAAATCTGGTCGCCAAAGGCTACCAGGAGCTGCGCAAGGTATGGCAGACGCTGCGCCGCGACCGCAACACGCTGGCCTTT
>JBKJKS010000497.1:0-6932 GCA_046597295.1 Saprospiraceae bacterium | reverse complement strand
GGTCCACTCCGGGAATATCGGCGATTTCCTGGGGTTTCAATTGGGCGTAACAGCCGGTAACCACCACGAAGGCATCCGGTTGCCGGCGCAGGGCCTGCCGCACGATCTTCTGGCATTCCCGGTCGGCCTGTTCGGTCACCGAGCAGGTGTTGAGCACGTAAATGTCCGCAGGCTCATCAAATTTCACCGGCAAATAGCCGCTGCGCTCGAAAAGCTGCGCCAGGGCGGAGGTCTCCGAGTAGTTCAGCTTGCAGCCGAGGGTGTGAAAAGCGACCGTGCGCGGGGTCATGACTATGAAGTGATGAAATGATGAAATGATGAATTTCAGCAAAAAGGCTGCAAAAATAGCGCAATTTTCCGGAGCGGGACAAGTAGCGGGGCAGGCTATTTGCGTTTCAGTTCGTCCATTTTCTCCAGCAGCCATTTTTTGGGCATGGTGGAGGAGGTCTCCACCACACGCTGCCGGAGTTTGGCGACGGCCGCCTGATCGGACAAGGGCATGGAGGCCAGTTTTTTGACAAAATTGAGGAAGTTGTTGTATTCGCGTTTCTGGTTCTTGGACATGATCTTGTTACGGCGGAGGAAGATGCGGAAACTGTCGATCAGCGAGTCGAGGGCCATGACCTCGTCGGTTTCGTAGTAGGTGCGCACCAGCGTGAGTTTGGCGCTGAGCGCGTACACCACATCGCTGTACTCCACATTGCGCAGCAGCTCGATGACCTGCGGGTACTGTTTCAGGTGAAAGTACAAATAGGCCAGGTTGAACGTCCGGGCATTCTCCCGGATGCTGGCCGGCAGGAATTCCGCATACTGCTGGATGAACTGTTCGGCCCAAGCATACTCACCGACGCCCAGACTTACGGTAATGATATTTTTATACACGCCTTCTGATAATTGCTCCTCTTCCAGCAGAATGCCCTGCTGGATGATCATTTTGAAGATGTTGAACACGTGGCGGTAGTACTCGTTCTTGCCCTGATTGATTTTGATGGCGCAGTAGTTCTGGGCAATGTGGTAGCACTCGCGCAGGTCTTCCCGGGTGAGCTGATCTCCTTTTTCGGCCAGGTTCGACAGCAGGTTTTGAAAATGCGTTTCCTCGTTCAGGTCCGTCAGGCAGGCAATTACATGCTGATAGACGGTAATCAGCGGAATGGCTGCAAAGCGTTCCTGCTGAATATGCTGCCAAAAACCCGCCATCAGCGGCAGCGTTTGGTCGGTACTTCTGAAATTACGGTAGGATAGCCAGGCTACGTAAAATTTCAGCTTTTGTACCACGTAGAAGTATTCCAGGTACTCGTCAGCGGGCAGCAATTTTTCTATGTAATCGGCAGACGCCATCACTTTCGAGGCGCGGGAGAATACGTGCCAATGGGCCTGGAACTGCGCCAGGTAGTGGGCCGATGATTTGCCGGGAGCGGCGTCCAGCAGTCGGGTGATCTGGCGTTCGGTAGCGTCGAGGTGCTTTTTGAGCTCGGGCCTTTCGAGGACCTGCTGCAGTTCCAGGGCTTCGCCGAGGGGATCCTGCCGCCGCGCTTCCTGCACCAGAAAATGCAGCGCCAGTTGGGTCAGGTCGGACGCCAGCCGCCGCAGCTGGGCATCGTCCAGGAGCCGTTTCGGATACAGGGCGGTCCATACTTTTTCCTTGCTGAGGTTGGGCAGGCTGGTTTCGCCCTTACGCATGGCCTGACTGATCCACTCGAACAGCCGCGTCACCTCTTTTTGATCGTTGAAGTACGGCGACTGCAAGAATTTATGCAGGCGCGTCATCTCTACCCGCGAAAAAGTCTGGAGCAGGGAAATCAATTTGTCGCTGAACATGGAAGTTTAGGTAGTCCGTGCGGTAAAACAAGCATCATACAGTCTGAATCAGTGATAAAATTTGGACAGGCCATACCGATTTTATCGTTGGTTTCTTGCTAAAATCGGGCCAGTTATTTTTTTGACAATCAGATGGTTAGGTATATTCTGCCCGGATTTATTGTCCGGCAAGTTTATAAAAATGTCGGTGTTATCCGCCACTGGAAAGTGAATCTTTGTAGCAGGAGAAACAGCCTTTGGCCCAACGATTGCAGGGGAGTAGGCGTCACCTGAACAAAACTGGAAAAAATGGCCTGCTTCCAACCCATGATGTCCTATCCGAATTCTGTAAGAAGCCTGTTGCTGGCGTTGGTGTTCACCCTGCTGCAGGGAAATGCATTGGTGGCGCAATGCGATCGCGTCGGTTGGGTCGCCAGCGTATCACCCGGCTGCGGAGCGGTTATTAAAGAGCTGAACAGCGGCCTTTTCTTGCGGGCAGTAGCCGGCACGGAATTGCTGGTGGGTGGCAAGACCATCAGCTTCAGTAGCGTTCCGGCCCCGGCTTTACCCCTCTGTCTGCAAGATGGCCTGCCGACGATGGCGCTGACCTGCGTGACGGATGTGCTGTTCACCGAAGCGCTGTTCACCTACACCGTCAGTCCGGACAATCCACTACAGTATACCTTCCAGGCAAAACAGTATGATCCGGCTACCCAGGCCTGTCAGTGGAGTTTTGGGGATGGACCGTTGGTGGGTGCCACCGGCGCCATCGTAGCATACACCTTTTCCCAGCCGGGTGTATTCAACGTTTGTCTGAAAATAGCCGGCAATTCGCCGGTGGCCGTCCAAAGCTGCCAGGAAGTGCTGGTGAGCGGACAGCCGGCCAATACCTGCGGCTACAGTGCCTACGTGACGGCGGTCGGCACCCAACTCTACGCTAAAATGCTGCCGCAAAACAGTGCCGTCGGGACATTGACGGCCATCGATTGGTACAATGGGCAGGGTGGCGAGCTGCTCGGACAAACGCCGAGCCTGAGTATACCGCTGCCGGGTTACGGCAACTACCTGATCTGTACGGAATACACGGTGAAAAATACGGTTGACTCTGCCGTCTGCACTGCTTCGGTTTGCAAAGCCCTGGTAATTTCCGAGCCGGGCTGTGCCGATGCGCAGGTCATGGCCACGGTACAAACCTGCCCGGCCCAGGAACCGAGCGTGCCCGTCTGCGGCTGCGATGAGCTGACGTACGCCAACGAGTGTGAAGCATTGGCCGCCGGCATGACCACCTGGTGGGCCGGTGACTGTACTACCATGTATGGTTCCTGCGTAGCGGATATGGAGATGAAGATCATGGCCGGCAGTCCGGACATGGGTTACACCGTGCGGTTTCTAAACCTTTCCGGTGGCAATTCCAGCCTGTGTCACCTGGACTTCGGCGACGGCAGCCCCATCTGGGAAGCGACGCAGTGGGATTCGGTGACGCACCACTACGCTAAAGGCGACGTATACCGGGTCAACCTGAGCGTGTGGAAACAAAATGACTGCGCTTCATCGGTGACCAAACTGCTGGTGACCGATGCCTTCAATCTGACCGCCGGCAATTTGCCCCCTACCCCCGACTATGTACTGCCAGGTGACGCCAATGGCGACGAAAAAGCCAACGTCTACGATTTGCTGGATATCGGCGTGGGTTACCTGAGTTCCGGATCGCCACGGCCGAATGCGAGCAGCGACTGGGTGCCGCAGTTCGCTGCCAACTGGCCGGACCAGCTGGAACAAACCTTGAACTTCAAACACTTCGACTGTGATGGCGATGGCATCGTGCTGGATATGGACGTCGACGTCATCGAGCCGCACTATACGCCCATCGACAGCAATGCCGTCTCGCCGGTCCCGGGCGCACCGGCCGTTTGGGTAGAATTTGAACAGGATACCATTGTGGTGGATGCCAGCAATCCCGCGCCGTTTGAAATCACGGCCAACGTGATGGTGGGTAATACGGACGCGCCGGCGCTGGGTCTGCATGGCCTGGCTTTCGCTTTGAAATACCCGGAATACGTGGAGCACGACCCGGAAGTAGATTATAAAAACGATTTCTTCGGTATATCCAACCACATCCTCTGGATGCCGAAAGACAACTACGCCGAGCGGCAACTGGACCTGGGCTTTACCAGAAAATATGAAAATGCGGCCGGCTACGGGCGTATTGCCACGGTGACGTTTCGCTCCGATTTCATTATTATCATCGATATTATTGCCCGGGAAGAAGGCGAGGTAAAAGCCTTTACGGTGCCCATACGCGGTCTGAAAGCAGTCGGCGCTGACGGTCAGGAGCTCGAATTCGGCACCTCCATCCTGCAGGATACCGTCTGGATCAAACTGCTGGAGACCAGCGGCACTAAGGACAATGCACTGAATGAGCAGGTCACCGTCTATCCCAATCCGGCTGCCGAGGAGGCGCTGTTGCTGACCGGTGCGCTGGAAGTGGAACGCGTGGAAGCAAGGAATCCTTTGGGCCAGTTGATCTATTCCGCATCACCGGCTGCCGGACAAGTGCAGCGCCTGCGGGTGGCCGATTGGCCGGCAGGCCTGTACACCATTCAACTGCAAACCACGCGCGGACTGGTGGAGCAGAAACTGCTGGTGCAGTAAGGGGAATTGCTGATCGGTTATGGGGAAAATAGTCGGGGACAAAACCGTACGGGACAATAGCTGTTTCTTACGTTCATGACCCAGCTGCAAGTTTTTGAATTCAATCCCATGGCCGAGAACACCTACGTGCTGTATGACGAGACGGGTGACTGTGCCATTTTCGATCCCGGCTGCTACACATCGGCGGAGCGGACCGCATTGAAGAATTTCATTGATCAGAACCAGCTGCGCCCGGTACGGCTGATCAATACGCACTGCCACCTGGATCACGTCTTTGGGAATCGCTTCGTGGCGGAAACCTGGAACTTGGTCCTGGAAATTCACCGTGGCGAACTGCCGGTATTGGAACGCTACCTGGCCGCTGCGCAGATGTACGGTCTGCCGCTGGCCGAATCTTCGCCGGCCCCCGGCGCTTTTCTGGAGGCCGGAACGGCAATTGCCTTTGGAAATACCCGCCTGGAAATTCTGTTCACCCCCGGCCATTCACCGGCCAGCATTTCGTTCTACTGCCCCGGGGCGGGCTTCGTGCTGGCCGGCGACGTACTGTTTCTGGAGAGCATCGGTCGCCATGATTTGCCGGGTGGTAGCTTGCCAGTATTGTTACAAAGCATTCGCAGTCAATTATTTACCTTACCGGATGAGACGCTGGTCTATCCCGGGCACGGGCCAGCCACTACGATCCGGCACGAAAAGGAATACAACCCTTTTCTATAACGTCGGCTTCCGGCGGCTGAAGCCGGCGTTACAAAGCAAACTAAATGCTAACGGCGGTGGCATCCCCGGTGGATGCCGTAATTTTGACCGCCGAAATCAAATTCGGTTCCTCTTTTTATGACCAATGCCATTATTCGCCGCGTCATTGTGCTGGGTGCCGTGTCCATTCTCAGCCTGCTTTCCGTACAGACCTACTGGATACTGCGAACCTGGGATTTGCAGGAGCGGGAATTCAACCGGAAAGTGAACCAGGCCATGCTGGATGCCGCCAACGACCTGAGCCGGATCAAGGGTTTTACGTTGCCCACCGTCAGTTTTGTCCGACAATTATCTTCCAATTACTGGGTGGTGAATATTAATAACGTGTTCGAAGCCGACGACCTCGAATACTGCCTGGATGCAGCTTTCCAAACCCAGAACCTGAAGGAAGACTATGAATACGGCATCTTCGACTGCTCCAGCGATCAGATGGTGCGGGGCAAGCTCGTCCGGGCAGTGGATCCTACACGGACACCCATTGCTGAACCTTTGCCCAAGCACTACGAATCGGATTTCATCTATTATTTTGGTATACGATTCCCCGATAAAAAGGCCAATATCCTGACCAGTATGTGGATCGTGGTGATGTTCAGCGGGTTGATGCTGATTACGGTCGCGTTCTTTATCTATTCTATGTTCGTCATTTTGCGGCAAAAACAACTCTCCGAGCTGCAGCGCGATTTTATCAACAACATGACCCACGAGTTCAAAACGCCCATTTCGACGATCAATATTTCGACCGACGTTTTTTTGCAGAATGAAAAAATAAAGACCGATCCACGGCTGGACCGCTACGCGGGCATCATCAAAGAGCAGGTACTGCGGTTGAACACGCAGGTGGAAAAAGTGCTGCAACTGGCCAAGATCGAGCGGGACAACATCGAACTGAACCAGGAAGAAATTGATCTGGCCGAACTGATCCGCAGCATTTCGCCCTCTATCGAGTTGAAAGTAAACGAAAAAGAGGGCCTGTTGCACCACGATCTGGATGCTCCCAACAGCCTGATCCGGGCAGACCGCATCCACCTGACCAATATCCTGCACAATCTGGTGGACAATGCTGTCAAGTACAGCCGGGTCAAACCCGATATTCACATCGGGCTGCGGAAGGAGGGCCGGCGCCTGGTACTCAGCGTCCGGGACAACGGCCTGGGCATTCCGAAAGAACACCAGAAAAGGGTCTTCGATAAGTTTTACCGGGTTCCGACGGGCAATGTGCACAATGTAAAAGGCTTCGGACTGGGCCTGTTCTACGTGAAGAGCATGTGCCAGGCCCACCACTGGAAACTCGACCTGGCCAGCGAACCGGGAAAAGGCACCGTGATCTCGATTACCATGCCGCTGGTGCGGTAGTAGTTACTGAGTATTAGGGATTGAAAATCAATACGTTGGATGCGGTGAAACCAAAATTTTTTCTTTAGGCGTTATGACGAGTCAAATTTTCCCGCTGGCAGATTACGCCATTTACCTCGGTCCGCTGGCGGAGACGCTGCCGGCCTGGTGGCGTGAACGCCATTATTCTTCCGTCTTCGTCATTACCGACGAAAATACCAGCAAACATTGCTTGCCCCTGCTCGATGTACTCCCCCCCTTTACGGGGGGGCTGGGGGGGGGCTACCCTACGGTAGCGCAAGTCACCCTTCCCCCCGGCGAATCTTTCAAGACCCTGGCCACCGCTGAGCAGGTCTGGCAAGCCATGCTGACGGTCCAGGTTGGCCGCCAGCATGGCT
>JBKJKS010000483.1:0-3185 GCA_046597295.1 Saprospiraceae bacterium | reverse complement strand
TTTATTTCTGCACGAAACCTACTACTACTGGTTGCACCGCTGGATGCACCGACCCGGCATTTACCGCCGGGTACATAAAATCCACCATGACAGCATTGCGACCTCGGCCTGGACCTCCTTCTCCTTTCATCCGACGGAAAGCATCCTCCAGGCGCTGGTGTTGCCCGTTTTACTGTTTATTATTCCGATCCATTACGGGGTGATCGGGCTGGTGCTGCTCCTGATGGCTACCACCAGTATCATCAATCACCTGAATACGGAGATTTACCCGGAATCGTTTTACCGGCATTGGTTCGGGAAACACTGGATCGGCGCTACCCACCACAGCCTGCACCACTCCCAGTTCCGCTACAACTACGGTTTGTATTTCACCTTCTGGGATAAATGGATGCGCACCGAAAGTCCCGATTTTCAACGCCTTTTTGCCAGCAAGAGCAGAAAAGTGGCGGAGAAAGTTGAGTTTGTGGAGAAAGTTGAGAAAAATTGACGGCTTAGAAAGTGCACACTACGCAACACCGATCCGGCCAGCCCATTTATGCCCAAGCACCTCGCCATTTTCGCTTCCGGCACGGGCAGCAACGCCCGGCGCATCATCGAATATTTCCATGACGTTCCGGAAGTAAAGGTCGCCCTGGTCGTGTCGAACAAGCCGGAGGCGGGGGTACTGGACGTGGCCCGGGAACACCATGTACCGACGGTGGTGGTCGACCGGACGTCTTTCTACGATACCACGGATCTGCTGGTGCTGCTGCGGGATCACCAGGTGGATTTCATCGTACTCGCCGGTTTTTTGTGGCTCATCCCCACCTACCTCGTCCAGGCTTTTCCCCGCCGGATCATCAATATTCACCCGGCGCTGCTGCCCAGGTTCGGCGGCAAAGGGATGTATGGCCTGCACGTACACACGGCGGTGCAGGCGGCCGGCGACACCGAAACGGGGCTGACCATTCATTTTGTCAATGAAAATTATGACGAGGGCGATATTATTTTTCAGGCCCGTTGCCCGGTGTTCCCGGCCGATACACCGACCGACATTGCCCGGCGGGTGCTGGCGCTGGAACACGAACATTTCCCGCCAGTGATTCAGCGGGTTATCCGTCATGAAATACAGGCGTTGCAATAACTTTGCGGCATGACTGTCCGGCACCTGCTTGCGCTGACCCGCCCGGAACACTGGGTAAAAAACCTGTTCCTCTTCATTCCTGCGTTCTTCGCAGCGCGGCTGGCCGACCCCGTTATACTGACCGACGCCCTGCTGGGCTTTGTGGCTTTTTCGCTCGTCGCTTCGGCCGTATACGTGCTGAACGACCTGGTGGATGCTCCCCAGGACCGGAACCACCCGGACAAACGCCGGCGGCCCATTGCCAGCGAAGCCATCAGCCTGCGCCAGGCAATGGTGATCCTCGTCCTGCTGCTGGCCGGTGGATTGGGCCTGGCGGCCTACCTGGTTCCGCAGCTGCTGGTGATCTGCCTGTTGTACTTCGTGATCAACGTGGCCTATTCGTTTTCGCTGAAGCACATTGCCCTGATCGACATTTCGCTGATCGGCTTGGGCTTTTTGCTGCGGGTGTTTGCGGGCGGCGTGGTGACGGGGGTGGCGGTATCGCAATGGCTCATTGTGCTCACTTTCTTGCTGGCACTGATTCTGGGACTGGCCAAGCGACGTGGCGAATATGTCATCATGACCGGGGGGCATACTTTTCGCAAATCCCTGGAAGGCTACAACCTGCCTTTTCTGGACGTGGCCATGGTGGTTTGCTCCACCGTGGCTATTGTGGCCTACCTGATGTATTGCTTTTCGCCGGAGGTGACCAGCCGCATGGACAGTGACCGGATTTTTTACACGGCGTTCTTCGTGATCCTGGGCATCCTGCGTTATCTCCAGCTGACGCTGGTGTTTAATAAGACCGAGTCGCCCACCCGCGCCCTGCTACGCGACGGTTTTTTACAAATCGTGCTGCTCTGCTGGATCGGGAGTTTCGCCTGGCTACTGTACGCGAAAAAGTGGTGGGGACTGTAAGAAAAGGCAAAAAAGCAAAAAGCAAAAAGGCAATAGGCACAAAGGCAATAGGCAAAAAGCCATCGGTTGGCAAGAAGCAACCATCCTGATTGCGAGTCAATACGCTAATTTTACAACACTACCCCTCTAAACTGTTTTCTAAACCCCTCTAAACCCTTTTCCTAAACCTTCCCTAAACCCTTCAAACCATCTTCTAAACAGCTACCATGACCAACAAACAAATCGCCTACGCCTTCGACGAACTGGCCAGCCTCATGGAACTCCACGAGGAAGACGCCTTTCGGATTCGCTCTTACCAGAATGCCTACCTGGCCCTGCGCAAACTGGATCGCCCGCTGGCTGACATGAGCGACGCGGAAATCAAGGGCATCAAAGGTGTCGGCGATGCGATTTCTAAAAAGATCAGGGACCTCATCAGTACCGGCAAAATGCCGACCCTGGAAAAATACCGTGCCCAGACGCCGCCCGGCGTGGTCGAAATGCTGGAGGTCAATGGCTTCGGTCCCAAAAAAGTACGCACCGTCTGGCTGGATATGGGCATCGAATCGGTGGGCGAACTCTGGTATGCCTGCAATGAAAACCGGCTGATCGAGTACAAGGGCTTCGGGCTGAAAACCCAGGAAGATCTCAAACAAAAACTTGAGTACTACTTCAAAAGCCGCGATAAACTCCACCTCTCCACCGCCGAGCGGGAAGCCGACTTCGTGGCCATCTGGCTCAGCGGTCAGCTGCCGGGTGCCCGCGTCACGCCCGTGGGAGAGCTGCGCCGCCGCAGTTCGGTCGTGGATCAGCTGGAACTGCTGGTGGGCTACACGGGCGATTTTTCACCCGCCTTTGCCGGACCGGCGCTGACGCTGGAACGCCAGGAGGGCGAGGACTTTTACGTCCGGCTGGAAAGCCAGACCGCCGTGCTGCTGCACCGCTGCTTGCCCGGAGAATTCGGCTCCAAGCTCTTCCGCTACACCGGCAGCCCGGCTTTTGTCGAGGCTTTTGCTCAGGCTTCCGCAGGCGTGGACTTTAAAAACCTGGACAGCGAGACGGATATTTTTGCCAAAGCCCGGCTGCCTTTCGTAGCGCCGGAATTGCGCGAAAGCGCGGCGGCGGTCACCCTGGCCCAACAGGACAGTTTGCCGGCACTGATCGAAGACCAAGACTTAAAAGGGGT
>JBKJKS010000468.1:0-8794 GCA_046597295.1 Saprospiraceae bacterium | reverse complement strand
CCGGCCTTTATCGGTCGCGCCGTAGGTCGTCTGCGGTTTGCGACCCACAAATTGTTTGCGTACGGTGATGTATTCCTGACTTTCCAGTGGTTTGAGGTGACTGGCCAGGTTGCCGTCGGTGAGGTTGAGCAGTTCCTTGAGCGTACTGTATTCCACCCAGTCGTTGACCGCCAGCACGGACATAATGCCCAGCCGGTTGCGGTGGTCAAAAGCAGGATTGAGCTGGGTAATAATGTCTTTCATTATGCTGGTGTACGGCCGGGGACGTCGTAACGAACGTACATCCACAGCCCGTAGAGAATGTGCAGTATGCCAAAACCGACCGCCCAGATTTCCAAGCCATAGCCGGGATAGAAGAGTCCGAGCAAACCGAGGGCAATTTCCGAAAAGCCCAGGTATTCTACGTCCCGCAGCGTGTATTTGCTGCCGTTGGCCACCGCTAAACCGTAAAAAACGAGGGTACTGGGGGCCAGCAAGCTCAAATAGCCGCGCCAAAGCAGGGCCAGTCCAAAAATGCCCCCGGCCACCAGCGGAATGGCCATGGCCACCAGAAGCCGCCGCGAAGTGGCGTCCCAGACCCGCTCCCCGCGGCGCCGGGCCTTGCGGGCCGTAAAAAATGCCCCACCGATCAGGGCCGTCGCCAGCACCGCCACCGCGATCAGCAGCAAGACCCACTCGTAGGACAGCCCCCATTTAACCGTGCGGATAGCCTGGTCATAATAATAAAACTTGCCGGCCGGCGCGAAGGGCAGCATGTCCAGATAACTGTACACAACCGCCACACCGGCCAAAGCGCAGATGCCTGCCCAGACCCCGGAAAGGCCGCTCAAACTGAGGAATCGGGTGCTGCGTTCCATTAAGGCCCGCATTTCAGCCAGGTGTTCGAGTTGCTGCTGTGGATTGCTCATTGAAAAAAGTGCTTTGAAATGCAAAGTTATACCACTTCGCAAACACTTTTCAGCATCTGAAAAATTTATTTTCGCCCCGTAAATCGCCGGTACCTTTACGGCCCGTTTTTCACCGCCACCTACGCCTTTAGCCTGTGTCCGAAACCAACCTGATTTATGGCCACCATCCGGTGGTGGAAGCCATTCGCGCCGGCAAGCCGGTCGAGAAAGTCCTTTTTCAGCAAGGTATTCGCGGGGAACTGGAGAAAGAGATCCGCCATTTGACCAAAGCATACAACGTGCCGCTGGTAGTGGTTCCCCGGGAGAAAATGAACAAAATGGTGCGTGGCAATCACCAGGGCGTGGTGGCTTACCTCTCGCTCGTGGAATTCCAGTCGCTGGAGAATATCCTGCCCTTTGTCTTTGAACGGGGCGAAAATCCACTGCTGATCCTGCTGGACAGTATTACCGACGTGCGCAACTTCGGCGCTATCTGCCGCTCCGCCGAGTGTGCCGGCGCCCAGGCGGTGATCATCCCCCAGACGGGGTCCGCGCCGACCAACGAAGAAGCCATGAAAGCCTCGGCGGGCGCCCTGGCGCGCATCCAGATCTGCCGGGTCAAGAGCCTGTTTTCCACCGTCGAGCATTTGCAGGAATCGGGTGTGCAGGTCGTGGCCACCGCCCTCACCGACCAGTCCATTCCCGTGTACCGGGCAGATTTTACGCAGCCCACCGCCATCCTGATGGGTTCCGAAGGGGAAGGCCTGCACCCGAAACTTTTGAAAATGGCCGACGCGGTGGTGCGCATTCCGCAGGCCACCGATTTCGATTCATTCAATGTGAGCGTCGCTACCGGCATCGTGCTCTACGAAGCCATGCGCCAGCGGGGCATCTAACGTACCGGCGGGTTTAGCCGCCGTTCTAATAAAAGCGTTGGTAAATATAGCCGTTACTAATGCAAAAAAACGGCGGCTAAACCCGCCGGTACACGTTACATTTTCACCAGCCGCTTCGTCAACCGCGCCCCATCCCCGTCGCGCACACTGAGAAAATACAAGCCCGGCTGCCAGCCAACGGTTGTCAGTTCAATATGCTGGTCGCCGGCGGGCAGTTGTTTGGCAGCCGAAAACAGTACGTTTCTGCCCGTCAGATCCCGAACCTCCATCCGGATCTCTGCTGCCCGATCCAGTGCAAAATCCACAAAGAACAGCCCATCCGCAGGATTGGGATACACTTCCAAACCGCTCAATAGCCCCGCGATTTCGACCACCGGGGTCGTGTTCAGGCCCGGCGGCAGCGGCACGAACTGGTCGGTATATAACCGGTACTCGCCCGGCCCGAGGATCAGCCCTTCGGTGAGGGTCGTTACGTCTTTGGTTGCACCGGTGTAGTATTCATACCAGGTACCCGAATGCTGAAAGTTCGCGTTGATGATCTGCTGCGACACCGCGATATTGGCCACCACGTGGACATTCATTGAGGAAGAATTCAGGCGAATGGTTCGCCCGTTACCGCTGCCGATATTCAATTGAAAATCAGTGGTTTCAAATACATCGTACGCCTCGCGCAGGTGCAGCAGCGCGGCCGTTACGTCGTACAGCCGGCGCCGGTAGGGGTCGGTGTAATAGTCCCAGCGAATGGGTTTCGGATCGAGCCGGCAGTTGTCGCTGAGCGTGCCGTTCTGGCAGCGGCGGATGGAAAAATCGTAGGCCAGTTCCCCGAATTGCCAAAGCATTTTGGGGCCCGGAACCGTGTAGAACAGGTTGTTCAGCAGTTCGATCCGCCGGGTATAAATCGGCAGGGCTTTCACATTGTAGGTGGATGACAGGCTGTTGCCATAAGCCAGGCATTCGAAGCCGATCCGGTCTTCATCGTGGCTTTCGAAGTAGCCGATCAGGTGTGGCACCGTCCAGCCCCGCTGTTTGTAGGAGACACCACTCAGGTCGGGCGTGTTGGAATAGCCTAAAGCGACGTCTTTATACGCCCCCTGCATATTGCCCCAGGGCATCATGCCGTATTCGGCGAGTTCCTTTTCCTCCGTATTCTCGGCGAAATGTTCCAGGATCATGTAGGCCGTGGCATCGGTGGCCCAAACGGCATTGGCATAGTCTTTCAGAATAGCAATGCGTGAAGCATCGTACTGACCCCAGGCACTGACGCTGCCCAGGGTCAGCTTCTGGGTAAAGCCTTTGGACAGGTCGAAACGAAAACCGTCGATCTTGAACTCCGTCAACCAGTAGGCCAGGCAGTTTTTGACGTAGGTCTTGGTCGGCTGACTCTCGTGGTTAAAATCATTGAACACGTTGAAATCATGCTTAGCGGTGGGATTCAGCCAGGGATTATCCGTAGCGGGGCGGTTATTGACTGCATCCCAGTACAGCTGCGCGAGCGGGCTGGAGCCGCTGGCCTGGTTGAACACCACGTCCAGGATGACCGCTATGTTGCGCTGGTGGCAGGCGTCGACGAACATTTTCAGCGCTTCCGCCGTACCGTAGTACTTGTCCAGTGCCTTGTGAAAAGCCGGATTGTAGCCCCAGCTCTGGTTGCCATCGAATTCATTGACCGGCATGAATTCAATGGCCGTTACGCCGAGTTTTTCCAGGTAGTCCAACGAATCGAGGATCGTCTGAAAATCATGGGCCGCCACAAAATCGCGAATCAGCAGCTCGTAGATGACCAGATCGGTCTTTTTGGGACGTTGGTAGTTATTCGCCTGCCAATTGAAGGCCGGCTGGGCCGTCTGCAGCACGGACACCGCACCGCTGGTCTTTCCGGTCGGATAGGCGGGCAGGTTGGGATAGGTGCTGGCGGGAATGAAGGGGTCGTTGCCGGCATCCAGCACCAGGGTGCTGAGCGGGTCGGCGATGCGCAGGACCCCATCCACGAGGTACTGGAAGCGGTAAATCTGGCCGGGCGTGAGGCCGGTCAGCTCGATCCACCAGGTTTTGCCGTCGGTCGTGCGCTTCAGCTGGTAGTCGATGGTAGGCAACCAGTTGTTGAAATCACCGGCGATGTGCACCACCTGCTTGTTCGGGGCGTACAGCGCCAGCCGCACCGTTTGATCATTCACGTAATGGATGCCCAGGGGCGTTCCGGCGGGCAGGTTCTGATTGACAATGGGCGCCGGCACGAGATAGTCGAACGAGGAAGTGTCCTGCTCCGACCCGACGGTGGCGATGAAGTCCACGTGGTGCAGTCCGGGTGCCCCGACCAGCAGATTAAACTCTAATGTCAGGCCGTTCGTGGAGGCCACCAGAACGCCATTGTCGAGCAGCTTCAGGTCGGCGGCTTTGGAGGCGGCGCCTTTCACCACAATGGTGCCGCCGGCGTTGGCCAGCAGCAAGGGGTTGGCCGGCAACAGCAGTTTGGTCAGCAGGGGACTATTGGCCGGATAGACCTCGTAAAAAATATCGGCGCCATCGGCGGCGCGGCCCACCTTGGAGCCGTCCTGATTCCGAAACACGAAGGCCATCTTGAGGACCACTTCGCCCGCTCCAATATTGTAGAACGTGTTGATCAGGAAAGTCTTCTTATACAGGTTGGGACTGACCAAAGTCATGAGCCCTACGGGATCGGCAACCCCCCAGGTAGTAGGCACGTGTTTCCAGTCGCTGGGCGACACGCTTTGGTTCGTAATAACGCCGGTATGCATGTACACCGGACCACTGACGTTGGCCAAAGCCATGTTGCCCTGCGTAGCGTCGAAGTAAACGGTCACCAGGTCCGTGGCGGTGGGAAAGACGGGGTCGGTAGTAACCTGAGCGGTCAGACGAAGGCTGCCGGCGATCAATAGCAGACCGAAAAGATAAATTTTTCTCATAGTTATAAAGCGTAACCGGTAAAGGTGGTTGGGGGTTTAAAATAAAAAGCGGGACCTGCTTCTCCACATTTTCAACCCTTCAACGTCCTCCATAGTGGGTATAAAAGTGTCGGCCAGCCGCCACCAATCGAATTGGCTATGCAAACATAAGCGTTGTCAGCCCGGGTAAAGCCGACCAAATACGTTTGTTATTAGCAAAAGCGGGTTATTTGCCCGGCGGCTTAACATATTGAAAACGATCGGCCCTGTACGAATTTCCCAAGTCCGGCGTTTTTCAGGCACTCGACTATCCAGATCACTTTTGTCGTATACTTTGCATGAAACAAATGCGCATTTTTTCTGCCCTGCTGGCCATCCTGTTATTGGCTGTCCCGGCCGTCGCTCAGCAACCCAAAGCCAAGACACCGCCGGTCGCGTCTAAGATCGTTCCGGCGACCGCTAAGCCAAGAACGCCGACCGCATCGACCGCCAAGGCGCCGGTGGAGCAGGCGAAGTCCGGGGTTATACCCGCAGGGAAGGCCAAAACCACGGTCAAAAAAACAGCGCCGGAGGTGGTCAAGGAGAGCGAAGTGCTGGACGCCGAGGCCTTCCAGCCACGCGTAGTGGACACCCTGACCGCCCCCACCATCATTACTTTTGGTTCCTGTAACAAGGTTGATAAACCGCAGAGCATGTGGACCGACGTAGCCGCCAACAACCCGAATCTCTGGATCTGGCTGGGCGATATTATTTATGCGGATACGACCGATATGAAAGCGCTGGCAGCGATGTACAAACGCCTGAAAACCAATCCGAATTACAAGAAACTGCGGGCTAAAGCCCAGGTGGTCGGGGTATACGATGACCATGATTTCGGCGTAAATGACAGCGGGAAGAGCTATCCGATGAAAAAGCCCGCCAAGAAATGCCTGATGGATTTCCTGGATGTACCGATGAATAATCCGCTCCGCAAGCGCGAAGGGGCCTATCAATCCTACACCTTCGGGCAGGGCGGCCAGCGCATCAAGGTCATTGTGCTCGACACGCGTTATTTCCGGGACGATCTGGAGGCGGACACGACCAAGGCCCGGCGTTACATTCCCAACATGACCGGCGATATGCTGGGCGAGGCCCAGTGGAAGTGGCTGGAAAAGGAACTCAAAAACAGCCCCGCCAATCTCAATATTCTCTGTACCAGCATCCAGGTGCTGGCCGACCAGCACGGTCATGAAAAATGGGGCAACTTCCCCAATTGTCGCAAGCGCCTGCTCAGCCTCATCGCATCCACCAAACCCAGGAACCTGATGATCCTCTCCGGTGACCGGCACATGGCCGAAATTTCGAAAATGGAACTGCAGGGCTTGTCCTATCCACTCTACGATTTCACGTCCAGTGGCCTTACCCACATCCGCAGCGGCACCTCCGAGGTAAACAAGCTGCGGGTCGGCGACATGATCGTGAAAAAAAATTTCGGGCTCCTCAAAATCCGCTGGGAAGGCGAACGCCCCGTTGTTTCCATGCAGGTGCGTGGTCTGCTCAACGAGCTGTACCAGGAGATCGTGGTCCGGTATTAGAAAAGGGGCAAGGGGCAAGGGCAAGGGGCAAAGGGCAAGAGGCAAAAGGCAAAAGGCAAATAAGTAGTAAGCATAGTCCTTAAAGTTTACTCCATGTAGGCCTTTATGGGAAAGCTGGGAGGGGCTACCCGCATGCGGCAATTTGTCAGCGACAAAATCCGCTCGCAACATCCGGGCAACCTACCTTTGCCGGTCATGGATTTGCTCAGACAACATATGGAGGCCCTGCTGTTCGCTTCTCCGCAGCCCATCGCCCTGGCGGACATCCGGTCCGTGCTGGAGGAAGCCTTGCAGACCGATGTGCCGGAAGCTGCCATTCAGGAGGCGCTGGACCAGACCCGCACCCGGTTGCTGCCGGAAACGTCTGCCTTCGAACTGGTCGAAATAGCCGGCGGCTACCAGTTCCTGACCAAAGGCGCCTACCACCATACGGTGGCCGTTTACCTCAAGCAAACCACCAAAAAACGCCTGTCGCAGGCCGCCCTCGAAACGCTGGCGCTGGTCGCTTACAAGCAACCGGTGACCAAATCCGAACTGGAGGCAGTCCGGGGTGTCAACTGCGACTATGCCCTGCAGAAACTTTTGGAGAAGGAACTTGTTTCCATTGCCGGACGCAGCGAAGGGCCGGGGCGTCCGCTCCTGTACGCCACCAGCGACAAGTTTATGGACTATCTGGGCATTAAGAGCCTCGCCGATCTGCCCAAGCCCAAGGATTTTAAAGAAATTGAAAACGCGGTCGGCGAAGCCCCGACGTTGGAAGAATTCGTCCCCGATGCTGCGCCGCAGTGAGTTATAATTTGTTTATAGGGGTTGATAAAGGTTGATTTATAAACCCTCATCAACCCTCATCAACCCTTTTTTATGGAGCCGACCATTGCCGCACCGCTTATCAACCGGGTCGCCAACAGCGCCCTGATGACCATTGATCTGGAAGCACTGTATCCGGCCGGCGAAGTTGTGCCCTTCGATCTGAAGAACTACCTGTTCCGGGAACTGATTCTGCGCGAGAAAGACTTTCGCGAAGCCCTCCAAAGCCTGGAATGGGCGCAGTACACGGGCAAGAACCTGGCGGTATTCTGCTCCGTCGACGCCATTATCCCCCTGTGGGCCTACATGCTCATTGCCACGCATGCCGCCCCCTATGCTGCCGATATCACGCAATGTCTGCCCGAACAATTCGTTGAAATAGCCTTCCTGAAAAAACTGGCTGCCCTCGACCTATCCGCCTATGACGGCAAACGCATTGTCGTCAAAGGCTGTAGCGACCGGCCCGTACCGGCCTCCGCTTACCTCGATCTGACGCGCCGTTTACAACCCATTGCCCTGAGTATTTTGTTCGGCGAACCTTGTTCCACCGTGCCGGTATACAAGAAAACCAAGACGGGGGTATAAAAAACGGGGGCAGCGGCGTAGATTTGCCCACGCTTTCTCATCCTCCTGCCCATGTTCAACGCGCGTAATATCCTCGTTCTCAACATTTTTATAGCCGCCGGCCTGGCAGCCTTCTTTTTCTCCTCCTACAAAGGCCATGGCCAGGATGGTGCTCCGCCGGAACAGATCGTGCGTTCCATCAATCTGAATAAAGACTTCGATTTCTGTGGGGAAAAATTCCCAATGGATAACTGGGACGTGCGCCAGCGCCTCGATGCGGAGTTGCTGCGCAACGTGTATTTTCATTCGCAATCCATCCTGGTGCTGCAGCGGGCCAATGCTCTTTTTCCCGTCATCGAGCCGATCCTGAAGGCCGAAGGCGCCCCCGAGGATTTGAAGTACCTGGCCGTAGCCGAAAGTGCGCTGTCCAACGTAGTCTCCCCGGCCGGCGCGAAAGGCGTCTGGCAATTCATGCGGGCGGCCGCGCTCCAGTACGGGCTGGAAGTGAACGAAGAAGTAGATGAGCGGTACAACCTCGAAAAGGCGACCCGGGCGGCCTGTAAATACCTGAAAACTGAAAAAGAGCAGCTGGGCTCCTGGGTACTGGCTGCAGCCGCTTACAACGGCGGTCATGGCCGCATTGCGCAGGATAAAGCCACCCAGCGGGCCAACAACTTCTTCGAAATGAACCTCGCTGCTGACGAGACGATGCGCTATCCTTTTCGGATCGTAGCCATCAAAGAGGTCATGCTGCACGCCGGGGACTACGAATACGTCATTGAAGAAGACCACCTGTATCCGCCGCTGACCGGATTTAAAGTGATCGAAGTGCGCGGTGCCGTCGCTAACTGGGGCGATTTCGCCCGCGAACATGGCACCAATTACCGCATGCTGAAGCTCTACAATCCCTGGCTGATGGACAGCAAACTCACCAATAAAGCCGGAAAACTCTACCAGGTCCGGATACCCGCCTGAACCAGCCCACTGGCACGAAATTTTTAAGTCAGACCTAGCCATCCTACAAGGCGTGTTGCGGACAACCCCTCGGTCCGCAACACGCCAATGCTTTTCTACAAAGAAGTCCAACCTTTCTCTGATTACTTTTTACAACATAAACTACTTTTTCATGAAACAAATTAAACTCTTTTTCCTGCTCTCCCTCC
>JBKJKS010000404.1:0-6651 GCA_046597295.1 Saprospiraceae bacterium | reverse complement strand
GGATAAGATTTCCACCCTGTCCAAAACCCTGGACATCAAAGGCGCGGACAAACTGGATAAAATCAAGCAAAAAGACTAAATATGACTGCGAAAACAATCTTCATTGCCGCCCTCGTGCTCCTGCTCGGGGACCTGCGTGCCCAGGATGCCGGACTGTACTGGAAATACAAGGATTACGACGGCGTTGCCTTTACGCTGCCCCGGGCCGGCATCGATATTGCCTCCTGGTTCCTGGACAAGCGGGATGACCGCGTGTGGCTGCGGCGGATCAATAAAATCCGGGTCATGGTTTTCGAGGACGGCGTACGCAATCCGGTCACTGAGCGCGATCTGCAGCGCTTCCACCGCAAGGCCGCCCGCCGCCACCTGGAAGATTTGCTGGTGGTGCGGGAGGGCAAGACCCACGTCCGCGTTATGGCCAAAGAGCGCGGCAACGTGCTCCGCAAGGTGGTGATGGTTGTGCGCTCGCCGGATGAATTCGTGCTGCTCACCCTCAAAGGGAAAGTCCGCTGGGACGACGTGATCAAGGCGATGGATAAATACCGGGAAGGCTCCGATGTAAAGGACAAGCCGCTCATTCCATCGGTCATCCGGGCCTGACCTTTTTTTGGATAGATCGTGTAAAATGCACAATAAGTAGCTGACCTGATTAATTTCAGGAGGAGTAACGAAAGATTATTTTGCCTGAATTAACGCATAAAAAATGATCTGATACATATTAATATTTTTTTGCAAAAAACTAAAAATCAATATTTTGCAAAAAATATTTTTTACCAAAAAGTTTTTTGCCCACAACAGGTAAAAAACTTTTTTAGTTAAACTTTCCTAAGCGGACTTGTTTATCTGGAAACACTAACGGTAGATTTGCCCTATGATTTCTGCTACGCCAAATTGTATGATGTGCTGTTGTTGCTGTCCGTCTCGGTATCCCGAAGCGGCTGTTACGCACTCATTTTTGGTTAGTAGGACATCTTAGGTCCAGACAAAAATTCAGCGCTTTTCAGCATAGAAGCCCTTCGGTATAACCACCGAAGGGCTTTTTCTTTTTCATCCATTCACCTCCCGTGCTCATGTCCATTTCCCCACCGATTGCCGCCGCCCTGGAGACCGGGTTGCACCACCGGACCGACCGAAGTCCGTTGGGTGCGCTGACCTACCTGGCGGAGAAATTTGCCGGTCAGGCGGTTTTTTCCACCAGTTTCGGGCTGGAAGACCAGGTCATCACCCACCTCATTTTTAGCAATAATCTTCCCATCCGCGTTTTTACCCTCGACACCGGCCGCAATTTTCAGGAGACCTACTCCACCTGGTCGCGCACCCTCGAACGCTACGGCCGGCCCATTGACACTTACGCGCCACAGGCGGCCGCCCTCGAAAACCTGCTGGCCACCAAAGGACCCCACAGTTTCTATCAAAGCGTGGAAAACCGGAAGGAATGCTGCTACATCCGCAAGGTGGAACCATTGCGGCGGGCTTTGGACGGGCAGCAACTGTGGGTCACCGGCATTCGCGCCGAACAATCGCCCAACCGGCTCGATATGTGCCCCGTCGAATGGGACGGCAGCCACGAACTCCTCAAATTCCACCCGCTTTTCCACTGGACCTTCGAACAGGTGCGCGACTACGTCCGCCAGCACAACATTCCCTACAACACCCTGCACGACCAGGGCTTCTTCAGCATTGGCTGCGCCCCCTGCACCCGCGCCATCCGGCCGGGCGAGGACTTCCGGGCCGGCCGTTGGTGGTGGGAAGACGCTTCGAAAAAAGAATGCGGACTGCACCTGGCCGGCCGGGCGGAAGCGCTGGAACCGGTCGTTGCGGCCGTCTGAATCAAACCTAATTTTAAAAAGACTTTATACCATGTTCTTCACCCACGCCACGGACCTCGACCCCCTCGATCATAACCCCAGTCATCCGCCAGACGGTAGCAACACGCAGAACCCTATGGCCTTCGATTATCTCGACCACCTGGAAGCCCAGTCCATCCATATTTTGCGCGAAGTAGCCGGCCAGTTCGAACGTCCAGCGCTCCTCTTCTCCGGTGGCAAAGACTCCATCGTTTTGGTGAAACTGGCCGAAAAGGCCTTCCGGCCCGGTAAATTCCCCTTTCCGCTGGTGCACATCGACACCGGCCATAATTTTCCGGAAGTGCTCGCCTTCCGCGACTTGCTGAGTCAGCAACTGGGCGAAAAACTCATCGTCCGCCAGGTAGAAGCTACCATCCGCAAACAGGGCCTGACCGATGGCAGCGGCAAATATCCGAGTCGCAATGCCTTGCAAACGAACACCTTACTGGAAACCATCGAAGAACTGGAGTTCGATGCCTGTATCGGCGGCGCCCGGCGCGACGAGGAAAAAGCCCGGGCCAAAGAGCGGATTTTCAGTATCCGCGACGAATTCGGCGCCTGGGACCCCAAGCGGCAGCGCCCCGAACTCTGGGATACCTACAACGGCAGTGTGCGTAAAGGTGAAAATGTGCGGGTCTTCCCCATTTCCAACTGGACGGAGCTCGACGTGTGGAACTACATCCGCCGCGAAAACATCGTCCTGCCGAACATCTATTTTTCCCACGCCCGCCAGTGCGTGGTGACGCCCGGCGGCCAGCTGCTGGCCGTCACGCCCCACATTCGCCTCGATCCGGAGGACGAAATTACCGTGCGCAACGTCCGCTTCCGCACCGTCGGTGATGCCACCTGCACCGCTGCCGTCGAAAGCCCCGCCGCGACCGTGGACGACATTATCCACGAAATTATAACCAGTAAAATTTCCGAACGCGGCGCCACCCGCCTGGACGACCGCCTCTCGGAAGCCGCCATGGAAGACCGGAAAAAGAACGGGTATTTTTAAAAAGGTTTAGCAGGGTTTAGAAAAGGTTTAGAGGGGTTTAGAACGTCGTGGACCCCTCTAAATTGGCACTAAACCCTCTAAACCCTTCTCAACCGTCTAAACAAAAAAGAATGAACATCCTAAAATTCATCACCGCCGGCAGTGTAGACGATGGTAAAAGCACGCTCATCGGGCGGTTGCTGTACGACTCCAAGGCCGTCTCGCATGATGTGCTGCATACCCTGGAGCGGCAAAGCCGCAACAAACCCGATGGCGAACTCGACCTGTCGCTGCTCACCGATGGCCTGCGCGCCGAGCGGGAACAGGGCATCACGATCGATGTGGCGTATAAGTATTTCAACACGCCGCGCCGCAAGTTCATCATCGCCGATGCACCCGGGCACGTGCAATACACCCGCAACATGGTGACCGGCGCTTCCAATGCCGACCTGGCCATCATCCTGATCGACGCCCGGCAGGGGGTGGTGGAACAGACCCACCGCCACAGCCTGGTCGCCGCCCTGATGGGCATTCCGCACATAGTGGCCGTAGTGAACAAGATGGACCTGGTGGGCTACGAAGAGCAGACGTTCTACCGTATTGCCGCCGACTACCAGAAACTTAGTCAGAAACTGGGCCTCCGGCAGGTTACCTTCCTTCCATTGAGTGCTCTGGCCGGCGATAACGTGGTGACGGCATCCGAAAAAATGCCCTGGTACACCGGCAAAACCCTGCTGGAGCACCTCGAAACCGTCGAACTCCAGGTGGTCCGCCCGGAGATCGAGACGCGCTTCCAGGTGCAGTACGTCATTCGTCCCCGCACGGAAGAACTGCATGATTACCGCGGCTATGCCGGCGCGCTGCGCAGCGGGCAGTTCCGCCGGGGCGACCGGGTCCGGATATTGCCGGCCGGTATCGAAACCACCCTGCAGGCCATCGAAGTGAACCAGCAGCAAGTGGAAGTGGCCAGCGCGCCGCAGCCGGTGGTCCTCCACTTTGCCGACGACATCGATATTTCCCGGGGCGACTCGGTGGTGCGGATAGATGATCTGCAACCGGCGGTCAGTCAGGACCTGGATCTGGACATCTGCTGGATGAGCGAACGCCCGCTGTACGCCGGCGATCGGCTGCTGCTGCGCCATAACGCCCAGACCGTGAAGGCCATCGTCAAAGAGATCTACTATCGGGTGGACGTGCACAGCCTGGAACAGCAGCCCGCCGAGCAGCTGAACCTCAACGACATTGCCTACATCCGCCTGCGCACCGCCAAGCCGCTGGTGTTCGATGCTTATCAGCTGAACCGCAGCACCGGCGGCCTGATCCTGATCAATGAAAACACCTTCGATACGGTAGCCGCCGGTATGCTCCATGCTGCGCCGGTGGAAGAGCCGCAACCCGAGTTTGCCATTTGAATTGATAAAATCGGTTATAACCATCCTTTTCCCATGTCCTATCTGCCTGATTTTCAATTAATTAAATCCAATATAACGCCCCGGCTCACCGTGCTGGGCGCCGGCCCCGGTGATCCCGAACTCATTACGCTGAAGGGCGTAAATGCCTTGCGCAGCGCCGATGTGGTCCTCTACGACGCCCTGGTGAACGAGACACTGCTGGATTACAGTCCGGCCACTGCTTCGCGGGTGTACGTGGGGAAACGGCGGGGTGCGAAGACCTACACGCAGGACGAAATCAACGAGCGCATCGTGGCCTACGCGCATTGCTGCGGACACGTGGTGCGGCTGAAAGGCGGTGATCCTTTTGTCTTCGGGCGCGGCCTGGAGGAAATGCACTACGCAGCAGCGCATGGCCTGCCGGTTGAGTACATACCGGGCGTGTCCAGTGCGATTGCCGCTGGGGGCGCGGCAGGCGTCGCCGTTACTACCCGTGGCGCCAGCCGCAGCTTCTGGACGCTGACTGCCACGACGGAGACGGGTGAGTTAAATCCGGAAATTTTTGCCGCTGCCCGAACCGATGCTACGGTGGTCATCCTCATGGGCTTGACTAAAATTGCCGACATCACAGCCGTATTCGCTGCCGCCGGTAAATCGGGCCTGCCGGTCGCGGTAATTCAGCATGCCAGCCTGCCGCAACAGCAGGTGGTATTCGGCACCGTAGCCGACATCGTGGGGCAAGTCGAGCAGTTGCGGCTGGGCAGTCCGGCAGTCATTGTCATCGGAGAAGTAGTTGCGCAACGCGTTACGCCGGCTAAAACGACGGCGGATGGGTGGACAGTCAAACAGTTGGTTACGCAGGATTTCTAACGATGTACGCCGAAACACCAGTTTCGGCACTTTTGGCACGAAGCCGGGGTTTCATCAAAAAAGTTACACGTACGCATAAATTTTTGAATCATGTCGAGTCTGCCCACGCTGCTGCCCCCCGTCGAATTCAACGAGGACCTGCTGAAAACCCTCGCCACCCAACATTCTGCCCTCCAGCAAATGTGGCTGAGCGGGTATCTCTACGCCGTAGCCCTGCATGGTCAGGCCGCCCCGAACGGACTGCCGGAAAGCATGCCGGCCGCCGCCTATCCTTTGACGGCGGCACCGGCCAGGCCCAAGCTCACCGTCCTCTTCGGTTCACAAACCGGCAACAGCAAGCAAGTGGCCGGCCAACTGGCCACCCGGGTCCGCGAGCGGGGCTGGGAGGTGCTGGTCGCCGACCTGAACGATTACCCGACCAAAAACCTGAAGGAAGAAAAAATCGTCCTGCTGGTCATCAGCACCCAAGGCGAGGGCGAGCCACCGATGGCTGCCGAGGAATTTCATAAGTGGCTGCTCGGACCGCGGGCGCCGCAGCTCGCCGGGCTACAGTTCGCCGTCTGCGGCCTGGGCGACCGCAGCTACCTGCAGTTTTGCCAGGTTGGTCAGGAATTCGATGCCCGCCTGGAGGCCCTGGGCGCCACCCGCCTGGCCGACCGCGCCGATTGCGACGTCGATTTTGAAGACACGGTAGCGACCTGGACGGCCACCGTGCTGGATAAATTACCTGTACCGGCGGTTTCCGCTACCGACACCCGCGTACCGGCGGGTTTAGCCGCCGAGGTGCGGAGCAATGGGCAGGGGGTGGCCGCTACGGCGTCTGAAACCGCCGGTACGGTATTCAATCGAAAGCGCCCTTTCACCGCGCCGGTTCTGGAAAAAATACAACTCAACGGCCGCGGTTCCGCTAAAGAGACCTGGCACGTAGAACTATCCTTAGAGGACTCCGGCCTCGTCTTTGAGCCGGGCGATTCGCTGGGGGTGTATGCCCCCAACCCCGAGGTGCTGGTCCGGGACGTGCTGTACGCCGCGGCCATCAACGGTCATAAAGTGCTCCATTTCAACGGACAAGACCAATCCCTGCGCCACATTCTGCAGCATGAGGTGGAACTTACGGTGCTGACCCGCGATCTGGTGGAAAAATACGCGGCCTGGACAAACAATACTTTCCTCCAGCAGGTACTACAGGACCAGGCGGCCTTGAAAAATTTCCTCTGGGGCCGCAATGTAGCCGACCTGCTGCGGGAGTTTCCCGCCGCCCTGTCCGAAGCGACGCTGCTGACCTTCCTGCGGAAGATGCCGCCGCGCCTGTATTCCATCGCTTCCAGCCTGGAGGCGCATCCCGGCGAGGTGCACCTGACGGTGGCCGCCGTCCGCTACGATTTCAATGGGCGGCCGCACCAGGGTGTCGCTTCCACCTTCCTGGCCGACCGGTTAGCGGTCGGCGCGTCCCTGCCGGTGTTCATCGAACGCAACGACTACTTCAAACTCCCGGCCGACGATGCCGCGGACATCATCATGGTCGGTCCCGGTACGGGCGTGGCGCCGTTCCGCGCTTTCGTGG
>JBKJKS010000397.1:0-9145 GCA_046597295.1 Saprospiraceae bacterium | reverse complement strand
GTTGACGAAAAAGAAGGCCGTACCGAACACGGCGATCCGGTTCTTGCGCCGGACCAGCCATACGAAGAGGGCAATGGCCGCCAGCATGCCCAGCGGACCGAATTTCATCAGCTGGGGCATCGGTTTCGGATACGGGTACAGCGGCGACATCGGATAAGGCAGGAGCAGCTTGTACAGGTACACGCAGAACGAGGAAGTGCCGATGAAAATGCGGTCCAGGAAGTCAAATTCGGTCAATTGATCATCGAAAGAGCCCTGCGCGGCCAGGGTCTGCACGTTGATCAGACCGAAGATCAGGAAGAGGGCGAAAAAAGGAATTTTTTCCAGGAATAATTTCCCGTTGAGGGGTCGCGCATAAAAGTAGTCCAGCGCAAACATGGACAGGAAAAGGGTCACGCCCTGCACCTTGGAATAACAGGAAAGCAGCGCCATACCGAAGGCCAGCAGGTAGTAGCGGGTTTGACGCCCCTTTTCCTCCGCTTTCAGATAAGCGGTATAATACAACAGCGAGGCAAAAAAGAACAGGCCGAACAACACGTCTTTGCGTTCCGTGGCCCAGGCGACGGACTCCACCCGCATGGGATGCAGCCCGAAGAGCAGGCCGCCCAGCAGCACGCCCCAGTTGCCGATGCCCATGCGCCAGAGCAGCAGCATGGCCAGAAAAGTGGTCAGCAAGTGCAGCAGCAGGTTGTTGAAATGGATCAGCTTTGGGCTGATCTCGCCCTTGTTCATCGCTTTTTCGATCGCGAAGGTCAGGATGGGCAGCGGGTTGTAGTTACCGATCACCGCGCCCTTTTCCCGGCTGAAAATGTTGGCCACCGTTTCTCCCCAGGCCGCGCCTTTACCGACCCGCTCCAGGTTGGGATTTTCGGTGATGTTCGGATCGTCATCCCAGTTGACCAGACCATTGGAAATGGAAGGAAAATAAAACGCTGCGGTCAGCGCCAGCGCAATGATCAGGAACGTAGTCCGGCCGGCGGGTGTCCGGCCGGTACCGGTCGAAGCGGGACGCGCATCGCGGGCGGCGGGGCGGGATTTCGGTTGCTGCTTAGGGGCAATACGGGCTGGTGCGGGTTTCTTCGCCATGTAAGTAAATATGCTAATGTGGCCAATGTGGCCAAGTTGCTACTGCGGCCATTATTCGCGCAAAAGTAGCAATTCCCTGGCCGAATCGAATACCTGCCCCCTGAACTTACCCAGATCATCCGGGTAGGGCCAAAACCGCCCGGGCCAGTCCAGCTTCGGTCGGTTCGGCCGCGGTGAAGACCGGGTGGATGCCCAAGGCCTGCAAAGCCGCGGCGGTCGTCGCACCAATGGCCACTACGCGCTGCTCCGGCCGCAAAGCATGCCGGCTCAGGTAGGCCCCGGCGTTCATGGGGCTGGTGAACACCAGCACCTGTTCGGTCTGTAGCGCGGGATCGGCCACCGGGCGGTTGTCGTACACCTCCAGGTGAATACCCACGAGTGCAGCGGCCAATAAGCGCTGCACACTTTGCTGCGAATGCCGGGCGCCGGGAAACAGCACCGTGCTGCCGGCCGCCACCCGGCGAAAGGCCGGGGCGGTACTGACCGGATCGCCGCTGCCGCAAAAATCCACGGCGCCGATGCAGCTGCCCAACACCTTGGCAGTGGCGGCTCCTAAAGCTGCCCACTGCACAACGGGCATGGCAATATCTTCTTTTTCAAGATGTTGGAAGAAAAACTTAACGGCCTGCTGACTGGAAAAAAAAATCCAGTCGGCAGCCGGAACGGTGGGCATGGGCAACTCCGTCAGCACCACCAGGGAACGTCCGCTGACCTGCCAACCCGCTCCGACCAGGAAACGCCGGAACTCGGAAGCGGCGGACAGGTCGCGGCTAATGAAGGCAGTCATGAATAATGGATAATTTTTATAGTTAGAATTTTATTGTATCTGCAAAATTAGCGCGAATATTGTAAGTGCACCCGCAATATTCGCGCTAATTTTGCAGTATAACTTTTTTATACGATGATTCGCCGCCATTATGAAGGTCTGATCTCCGGCCAAATGAACCTTGACAACCGGGTCATCGTGATATACGGGCCGCGCCAGGTCGGAAAAACTACGTTGGTACGCCTGCTGCTCGAAAACTACCCCGGCAAGGTGCTGACTATCAACGCCGACGATACGGATTATCAACCGGTGCTGTCGAGCCGTTCGATGCATCAACTGCGGCAATTGGTGAGCGGTTACGATTTGCTTTTTCTGGACGAGGCACAGCAGGTGCCGGACATCGGCATCAATCTGAAATTGTTGTACGACCATCTGCCAGCACTGAAAATCATCGCCACTGGTTCGTCGTCGTTTGAGTTGGCGAACAAGATTCAAGAGCCGCTCACCGGGCGGGCGTGGACCTTCCAATTGATGCCCATTGGTCTTTGTGAGTTGGCCCAAACCATGAACCCGTTTGAAATGGGCCTTCAATTGGAAGACTGGCTGGTGTTCGGCGCATACCCCGCGCTGTTTGCCATCGAGAACAGACAGCGGAAGGTTAACTATCTGCAAGAAATTGTTCGGGCTTACCTGTACAAAGATGTGCTGACCATTGGGAATATCAAATACCCGCCAAAAATGCGCGACTTAGTGCGTTTGTTGGCCTTTCAGATTGGCTCGGAAGTATCTATCAACGCGTTGTCGAATATGCTGCACATTACCCGCGATACCGTGGTGGCGTATATAGATTTACTCGAAAAAGCCTTCATCGTGTTTCGCCTTTCCGGATATAGCCGAAACCTGCGCAAAGAAATCGTCCGGCACGACAAAATCTATTTCTACGACCTCGGTATTCGCAACGCGGTCATTGAAAATTTTAGTCCCCTGGCTAACCGCAACGACGGCGGAAATCTCTGGGAAAATTTCCTGATCGTGGAGCGTATGAAAACCCAAACCTACCGCCGCGAGGGCGCCAACCGCTATTTTTGGCGCACTTACACGGGCGCAGAGATTGACTATGTGGAAGAAAGCGGGGGACGATTGCAGGGATTTGAATTCAAGTTCAACCAGAAAAACGTACGCGCGCCGCAATCCTGGCTCGAAAATTACCCGGAGGCTATTTTTCAGACCGTCAACCGCGACAATTACCTGCATTTCGTGCTGGACGAACTCCGTTGATTTGCTTTGCAGCCCATCTTGGAAAAAATTCCGGAGAAATACGCGACTGCCAAATTTCTCTATCTTTCCCGCTGAAAAACAACTTTCTCTCAAACTACAATAATTTTTATGGCAAATTTCTGGGTGAAAAAACCCCTGGCGCAACTGATGGCCACCAACGAATCGGGCACGGGCCTGAAACGAACGCTGGGCGCTTACAACCTGATTGCGCTCGGCATCGGGGCCATCATCGGGGCGGGACTGTTCGTGCGCACGGCCGCGGCCGCGGGGGAGCACGCCGGTCCGGCGGTGACCCTGTCCTTTATTGTCGCCGCCATCGGCTGTGCTTTTGCGGGCCTGTGTTACGCGGAGTTTGCGAGTATGATCCCGATTGCCGGTAGTGCTTATACCTATGCCTACGCGACCATGGGCGAATTGGTGGCCTGGATCATCGGCTGGGCGCTGGTGCTCGAATATGCCTTGGGTGCAGCCACCGTCAGCATTGCCTGGAGTGAGTACCTCAATCTGTTGCTGGGGGGGGCAATACCCTATGAATGGTGCCACTCCCCCTTCGAGTCGGCCCTCATCGATGGGGTGCTGCATACCGGTATGATAAACGCGCCGGCCCTGGTCATTCTGGCCCTGCTCAGTCTGCTGCTGATCCGCGGTACCGAACAGTCGGCAGCGGTGAATGTCGTCATTGTGTTTATCAAAGTGGCGATCGTACTGCTGTTCATCGTGCTGGGCTGGCAGTTTATTAATCCCGGCAACCACGTACCCTACCTGATCCCGGCGGACGCACCGGACGCCGTACTACGCGATGGCACGACCTACAGCTATGCCGATTTCTTCCGCCACGGTTGGGGCGGCGTGCTCACCGGCGCCGGCGTGGTGTTCTTCGCCTTTATCGGTTTCGATGCCGTCTCCACCGCAGCCCAGGAGGCCAAGAACCCCAGCCGCGATATGCCGATCGGCATTCTGGGATCGCTGGCCATCTGCACCGTGCTCTACATTTTGTTTTCCCACGTTCTGACGGGGATTGCGCCTTATACGGATTTTGTGCGCGAAGGCAAAGAAGCCTCGGTCGCCTACGCCATCAGTACCTACATGACCGGTTACGGCTGGCTGGCCACCCTCGTTACGGTGGCTATTCTCGCCGGTTTCTCTTCCGTCATCCTGGTGATGTTGCTGGGTCAGAGCCGCGTGTTCTACTCCATGTCGAAAGACGGGCTGTTGCCGGGGGTCTTTTCCGAGCTGCACCCCACGTACCGGACCCCTTATAAATCGAATATGATCCTGTTCGTCTTCGTCGGTTTGTTTGCCGCCTTCATTCCCGGCAGCGTGGCCGGCAACCTGACCAGTATCGGGACGCTGTTTGCCTTCGTGCTGGTGAGCGCCGGCGTGTGGATCCTTCGCCGGACCAACCCGGAAGTGAAGCGGCCGTTCAAAACGCCGCTGGTACCGCTGGTACCCATCCTCGGCATGCTCATCTGCCTGGCCATGATTGTCGGCCTGGACAACCAGACCATATTCGCCGCCTTCCTGTGGCTGGTGGTGGGCTTGATCATCTACTTCTTGTACAGCAGCCGGAACAGTAAACTGCAGCGGGAAGAGTAAGCATTCAACGATTTTTGGTTTGTATAGCGAGGCGGTGACTACAAGTCACCGCCTCGCTGGTTTTAGGAAATGTCCCGGCGAGCCGGATTTTGCGGAGGTAACACTATTCAGTGGTGGTAGCGGCCGGGGCTGGTTGGACGTATTTTGAAATTTCAGCGGCGATCATGTCTTTATCGCCATAGCCCCGAATGTGGTGTATCAACTTGCCGCTTGAATCGAAAATTAGAAAATAGGGATAGCTATTCACATTTAAAGCCTGGTACAAATTCTGCTCCATGTCTATCAGGATTTTTGATTTATCCTTAATTTCCTGGAAGGAGAAAATCTTCTCAAAGTTATTTCGGACACTTGCTTTGCGGTTTTCGTAAACATAGTACACGTTTACCTTATTTTCGATAGACCGATAGAAATCGGGCAAGTCACGCATGGCCCGGACACAAGGCGGACAGGTTTCTGACCAAGTTTCAAGGAGCGTATATTTGCCGGAAGCACCGGGCAAAGTCACGGTATCAAGGCTGGCGTTGATAAATGAAAAGTCAGATAAATTGACATTAACATTGATTGCAGATGCTTCCGGACCTGGACCTTCGGCTTTTTGATGCACTTCGGTATCAAAACTCGGCTGACGCCCCCCAAGCCAACTACTTTTCCAGGTGAACATGAAAAAATAGGCATAGAAAATAGTAATCGAAGCAAAAATGAACAGGTTTCTGGGATTGGTCAAATCCTTGAGTTTGGTCAATCCAAGCAGCAATACAATAAAAGCAATGGTAACCGGATTGATAATGTGCCTGTAAAATAAGTTTAGGTACAATGCCCCGAAATTAAAGTTAGGCATTTTAAAATAACCAGTGTCGTATAGTACGGTATATAAAGAACAAAGGTGCATAATTGGCAAAGCCAGCACTGCCCATTTGTCCGATATACTGAGATTAAAATCATATTCTTTTTGCAAAAAATAAATGCTCAAAAACGTAAAGATCAATCCCATAACCGCCGTATACGTATCGGCCATCCCAGACATTAAAAAGCAAATGCTCCATATCGAGATGAGTACGAACCCGTATAGTAAGAGGAACAGTTTTTTTTTCATAAAAGGTTATATTAGCGACCAGACTACTGGATATTTCAACGTGGAAACCAATGGATTCGCTGTGTCACATGCGCGGGCAATCAGCACCCGGCGGGAAACGATGGTCAACTTTACTACATTTACGCCCGGCAGCCACCCGCCCCGGCCGGCGCCCTGTTTTTCTTAACAATACTCACTTTTCCTGCGCATGGCAGCAGAACAACCGCAATTTCAACGCTCTCTCGGCCTGCTCGACGGCACCATGCTCGTCGCCGGCGGCATGATCGGCTCGGGTATTTTCATCGTGAGTGCCGACTGCGCTCGCTCGGTCGGCGCCTCCGGCTGGATGCTGCTGCTGTGGCTGCTGGCCGGGATAATCACCATTATGGCCGCCCTGAGCTACGGCGAACTGGCCGGCATGATGCCTAAAGCCGGTGGGCAGTTCGTGTACATCGAGCGGGCCTACGGGAAGTTGCCGGCCTTTATGTACGGCTGGACGGTGTTCATGGTCATCCAAACCGGCACCATCGCGGCGGTAGCGGTGGCCTTCGCGAAATTCACGGCTTATTTTTTTCCGGCTTTGGGGCCGGAAAACGTGCTGTGGGACTTCGGTTTCCTGCAAATTTCTGCCGGGCAACTGTTGGCTATCGGCATGATCGTGCTGCTGACCGCAGTGAACAGCCAGGGCATTCAGAGCGGCAAGCTCATCCAGTTGGTCTTTACGTCGGCTAAATTGCTGGCCCTGCTCGCGCTCATTGTGCTGGGCCTGGCCCTCGGTCTGCAAACCGACGTATTTGCCCGCAACTGGGAAAACGCCTGGCAAGCCACGCAGACCGTGCAGACTACTGAGGGCTGGTTCACCACCCCGCTGGCCGGATTTGCCCTGCTGATGACTTTCGGCGCGGCGCTCATCGGCCCGCTCTTTTCCAGCGACGCCTGGAACAACGTGACCTTCGTGGCCGGGGAAATGAAAAACCCGCGGCGCAACATCCCGCTCAGCCTGCTTTTCGGCACCTGCATCGTGACCGGTTTATACATCCTGGCCAACGTGGCCTACCTGGCGCTGTTGCCCCTGCACGGTGATCCGGCGGCCACCGACGCGATCGGTCAGGGCATCCAGTTCGCCGGCGGCGGGACCGACCGGGTAGGCACCTCCGCCGCTTCGATGATTTTCGGCGGACTGGCGGCGGCGATCATGGCGGGCCTGATCATGGTGTCGACCTTCGGCTGCAACAACGGCCTGATCCTGGCCGGCGCCCGGGTATATTACGCCATGGCGCAGGAGGGGCTGTTTTTCAAAAAAGCCGCTACGCTGAATGCCCGCGGCGTGCCGGGTTTTGCCTTGGCCATTCAGGCGGTGTGGGCGAGCATCCTGTGTCTTTCCGGCACTTACAACGCCTTGCTGACTTACTGCACCTTCGCCTCGCTCATGTTCTACATCGTCACCATCGGCGGGGTATTTATCCTGCGTCGCAAGGAACCGGATGCCGAACGGCCGTACCGGGTGCTGGCTTACCCGTATTTGCCGGCGCTGTATATGCTGCTGGCCGGGGCCATCTGCGTGATCCTGCTGGTGGAAAAACCGCGCGATACCTGGTCGGGCGTATTCATCGTGCTGCTCGGCATTCCGGTGTATTATTTGCAAAAGCGACTGTCGAGAACGGCCTAGTGGCCGCGCTCCCGCAACTGGAATCATTTTTGCTGGTGCAGAGCTGCCCATTCATCCGGTCTGGCCGCCCGCTGCATGCACCGATTTTTTAAAATCCTAACCGTTGCCCATGATCCGGTTCTTTACCCTGCTTTTGCTGCTCTTTGCCGCCTCCCTGTCCGCCCAAAATATTTTCTGGATCACGGCCTGTGCCAATCAGAACTTTTGCCTGCAGCCCGGCAGCTGTGCCCAGGGCAGTGTGCTGCTGACGGAGCAGGCCGTCACCAACTGCAACACCAGTACAGTAATGGGATATTCCTACAAAATTGACCTCAACAACAACGGGTCAACCGACCTGCAGGCGGATTCGGATACGGTGAGCGGGCTATTTGCCAATGGCGTGCACCGGATTACCTGGCGGGCCACGGACAACTGCGGACACGTCAGCACCTGTTCCTATTTATTTACCGTCAAAGACTGCAGCCCACCCAATATGGTGTGCATCAACGGCCTGACCCAAAACCTGGATGCCCCGGCCTGCACGGAATCTTTTAACGTATCGCAATTTGTACTCAATTACTCGGATAATTGCACGCCCAACAATCAGATTCAGTTCGGCATGCGGGTGACCAACACCGGCACCGGGTTTCCGACGGCGACCAGTATTGCGTTTGAAAAATGCCAGCAGGGACTGCACACCCTCGAAATATGGGCGAAGGACGCCAACGGCCTGACCAATCAATGCAATAGTTACGTACTGGTCCAGAACGGTACCGGCGGCTGCGAGTGCATCACCGATGCCGACATAACCCTGACGGGCTGCGTGCGGACGACGAGCAACACCAAACTCTCCAGCTACAAGGTGCGGGCCAGTGTGGAATCCGTGAGCGGCGTGACGCCCCCGGTCACTAAAAACGTGGCAAAAAATACGACCGACTCCTGTTTCAGTTTGCCGGCGACCAAGCTGCCCCTCGACGGCATCTACCGGGCTACCCTGCGCGCCGAACGCTTCGGTAATCCACTCAACGGCGTGAGCACGTACGATCTGGTGGTCATCACCAAGCATATTCTGGGGCAGACGCCACTGGCCAGCGTGTATCAGGGCATCGCCGCCGACGTGAATAACAGCCACTCGATCACCACTTTCGACATCGTGGAAACGCGCAAACTCATCCTCGGCATCTATGATTCGTTCCCAGGAGTACCCTCGTGGCGACTGATCCGCCCCCTGGCCAATACGACCGATTTCAGTATGTTGAACGCCGTGCGGGACACTTATCAGTTCCTGGTGCCCACCCTGACGGCGGACGTGGTGCTGCCCAGCGTCAACTTCATCGCCATCAAGACCGGCGATGTCAACCAATCCGCGCTGTCACTGCAGGGCGAAACCGAAAGCCGCGGTGCACCCTTGCCGCTGCAGCTGGATGACCGCCACCTGGAAGCCGGCGAAGAATGGTCCGTGCCGATCCGGTTGCGGGAATCCGCCCTACTGGCTGGCTGGCAACTGGCCCTGCGCGGCGACCCGGCGGCCCTGCAGATTACGGCGGTGGAGGGCCTGGAAGAAGAAAACCACCTGCGGTCGGCCGATGGCACTTTGCGCGCGCTCTGGTTTGGCGTACAAAGCCGGGCTTTTGCGGCCGGTGAAACGATTTTTATTTTGAAAGTCCGGGCATTACGTCCCGTTTGGTTGTCGCAGGCC
>JBKJKS010000346.1:0-12022 GCA_046597295.1 Saprospiraceae bacterium | reverse complement strand
AAAATCAAGGTGCTTTCAACGGCCAAACTTTTTTCGCGGGCCATCCGCAACACGGTGGAACATAAGTCTATTGCGGCCTTATTTATGGGATAAAGCTGATCTATCTGCCGTTGCCTCGTAAAAACGACCGTTTTCTAAAAAGTCGTTGGCCATTTTTACAACACGAGTATATCTTGAGACAAGTTTTCTCATAGTATGTTTTGATTTTCCTACTGCTGTCCCTTTTGGCAGTAGGATTTTTTTTTCAATCGGCCCTCGTCCTTGGTTTCCTTAAAAACTACTGCGCCCGGTACTCCTTTGGAGTCACCGGGCGTTGCGATTTTAGACTAGCCGACCTTCTTCGGCGGCAGATCGAAGGCCTGCGGCGTATGCTGAAAGCCGTGGTGGTTATGCGAGCCGTCACAGAAAGGCTTGTTCGCCGACAGTCCGCAGCGGCAAAGCGAGATGACCGTGCGGCCCATGAGTCCATAGGCGTTTCCGGCCGCATCCTGAATGTCGACATCGCCTTCTACCCGGATTGCACCGTTGTTCAGGATGGTAATTTTTACTTTGTCCATGGGTATGGTTTAGTACTGTGTAAAAAAAGTAAGTAATTATTGAGCGGCATACTGCTCCTGGTAGAACCGCTGGTACTCGCCGGACAGTACGTGCTGCAGCCAGTCTTCGTGCGCCAAATACCATTGCGCGGTTTGCCGGAAGCCCTCTTCGAAACGAATGGACGGTTCCCAGCCCAGTTCGTGCTTTAATTTGGATGCATCGATGGCGTACCGGCGATCGTGCCCGGGCCGATCCCGGACGAAGGTAATGAGTTGCCGGGCGGTACCGGCGGGACGGTCCAGCAAATCGTCCAGGATGTCGCAAAGTTTCTCCACCAGGTCAATGTTTTTCCATTCGTTGTTACCGCCGATGTTATACGTTTCGCCATTTCGGCCGGTATGAAAAATGACGTCGATGGCGGCGGCATGGTCTTCCACCCATAGCCAGTCGCGGGTATACTTCCCATCGCCATAGATCGGCAGCGGCTTGCCCTGGCGGATGTTGTTGATGACCAGCGGGATCAGTTTCTCCGGGAATTGGAAGGAGCCGTAGTTGTTGCTGCAGTTGGACAGCACCACGGGCAGGTGGTAGGTATGCCAGTAGGCCCGCACGAAGTGGTCGCTGGCTGCCTTGGAGGCCGAGTAAGGCGAACGGGGGTCATAGGCCGTCTGTTCGGTGAAAAGGCCTTCTTCGCCCAGGGAGCCGTACACTTCATCCGTGCTGACGTGGTAGAAACGCTTGCCGTCCATCCGGCCCTGCCAGGCGTTTTTTGCGGCATGGAGCAGGTGGACGGTGCCCAGCACATTCGTTTCCACAAACGCCACCGGATTGGCGATGGAGCGGTCAACGTGGCTTTCCGCCGCCAGGTGAATGACACCGTCGAAATCGTAGGTAGCGAACAAGGCCTGCAGGTGGCCGGGCTGGTTGATGTCGCCGCGCTCGAACGTATAGTTGGGCGCGTCCTGTAGGTCGGCCAGGTTTTCAAGGTTGCCGGCGTAGGTCAGGGCATCGAGGTTGACGATCCGGTAATGGGGATACTTACGCACGAACAGCCGCACCACGTGCGAACCGATGAAACCGGCGCCGCCGGTGATTAAAATTGTTTTTTGCATGGGATATTAATTCAGCACATAGTACATATCGATCTCGCCCTTGTTCTTGGCGGCGATTTTGCCCCGGTATTCACAGTTGAACTGCGCCTTGATCACTTCATAGGCCGTGCCGGAAATATTGATCTTGCCGCCTTCCCCGGCCTGCTCGACGCGGGCGGCGATATTGACGGTATCGCCCCAGATGTCGAAGGCGAATTTTTTGGATCCCACCACCCCGGCTACCACTGGGCCACTGTGGATACCGATGCGGGCATCGAAACGCGGTAAGCCCTGCTGGTCGCGGTCGGCGTTCCACACGTGGAGCCAGCCCTGCATGTCGCGGGCGGCGTTCACCATGTCGCGCAGCTGGGCGCCGCCGCCGTTGGGCAGCCCGCCGGCGCACATGTAGGCATCGCCGATGGTCTTGATTTTTTCCAGGTTGTACTTGGCGATGATGTGGTCGAAAGCTTTGAAGCAGGTGTCGAGTTCGGTGACCAGCTGCTGCGGACTGAGCATTTCGGCAATACTGCTGAAACCCACGAAGTCAGCGAACAGTACGCTGACGTCCTCGAACAGCCGGGCATGGGTACGGCCCTGTTGCTTGAGTTCTTCGGCCACCAGGGCCGGCAGGATGTTGAGCAGCAGGCTTTCGGAACGTTGTTGTTCTTCGCGGATGATCGTGTTTTTTTCCTGCATGATGCGGGCATTTTGCCGGGCACGAACGAAGAAGTAAAGCGATCCGGCGGCGAGCAGCAACAAGCCCAGGATCGCCATCCAATAAAACTGGCGCTGGCTTTCGGCTTCGCGGAGGGCCAGGTTCCAATTGACGATCGAGAGTGAGTCCAGGTTGGCCCGGTAGCTCATCGAGTCGAGCAGGAAGCTTTGTTGCATCAGCAGCATGGCCGATTTCATCTGAGAATCCGTCATCTGGTTGATAGCGGCTTCCTTCACCGCGAGCTGGGCTTGCAGCTCCTTGCTTTGTTCCAGCAAGGCGATCTGCTTTTCCGCCATCGCGGTGTTCGCCGTCATTATTTCGGCTTCCAACGCCCGGAGGTCCTGCTTGGTGGCCGGCGGTTCGGGCGGTACGGGCGGTGCGACGGCCACGCGGTTACCTTGCAAACGGGCAATTTCTCCTTCTAAGCGCATGGCCTCCTTGTCGTTGCCCGCCGCCTCGGCAATACGATGCAGGTGATCGAGGTTGTCGAAGGCCAGCGCTTTGTCCGGCTGGCCGATATCGCGCAATACCGCCATGCTCTGCTCGAATTTGCCGGCCGATTTGCGCTTACCGGCGGCCAGCATCGCTTTGCCCAGGCGGTTCAGGGCCACCGCGCGCAGGGCAGGTTGCTTTATTTTCTTGCAGAATTCTTCCCCTTCTTCCGCCCAGTCGGCGGCTTTATCCAGCCGGCCGGCCTGGTAATTGGCTTCCGATAAGGCAATGAGGATGCCCGCCCGCCCGTAACCGGAAGCCGACACCAGGCGTTCTTCCAGCGCCTTGATGCCGTCGTTCTGCGCGGCCAGTCCGGTCGCCAGGCCCAGCAGCAGGCCTAATGCCACTATTATTTTCCACTTCATTTCTGCGTATTGAGTATCGGTTAATAATTATCAGACTTGCTGCGTATTGACAATCAGAATGTTGTGAAATCAACCCACGAATTTATTCGTGGGTAAATGCTATACTTAACCTTTTTGACCAACCGATTTATCGGTTTAGGGCAAGTCAAGCCAAAAAACCGATAAATCGGTTGGGCCTGGCCGTTTTTGACCCATAGCCCACGAATAAATTCGTGGGTTAATAATCACAAGTGTCTGATTATTAACACGCAACAAGTCCATTGGTTATTGGGGAATTATAGTTGCTGGCTAATCGATCCGCAGGAAGAGGTTTTTAAAAAGATCACCTGCAAGTATGCTGCCACAGATTTTCCCGGCTCATTCATAATTCATAATTCATAATTCATAATTCATAATTCATCATCCCGTCTACCGTTCCAAACATTGTGCCTGATGCATCAGCAAATCCACCTGTTGCACCTCATAGTCCTCATAACCGGTCGCCCAGGCGATGCGCAACTTATCCAGGCCGGTACTGCGCAGCTTTTTGAACGCCACCTTATCGAGGGGATACTGTCCACGGAAAGTATAGACCTGACCGGTCTCGTCGGGTATGCCCTCACTCAATTGCTGGTTGTACACCGTGAAGGTGACGCCATCGAGGGTGCGAAGGGTCGCGAGGCCATTTTTAGGCAGGTTACCGAAGGCTTTACGCACATTGGGGTCGCGGACGGTAAAGGTCAGCACCAGGCTGGCGCTTTGGCCGGCAGTGCTCAGGGCAGCTTCGCACAGAATGTGGATATTGCCCTGCAAATAATTTTTAAGTACCGCGTTGGTGGAGCGAAACAATTCGGTACGGGCGGCCTCCCGCTGGATTTCGCCGCTGAATTCGTCGCGCCGGTCCATGGCCAGGGCACAGGGAGGGGTAGGGGGGTACAGCATCACGTCCGATTGGGTCGCATAGGTTTTGTATTTTTTGACGGGCGCCTCCGGTTTTTTTTCTTTTTTGGCCGGGGTGTCGGCTACTGACGTGCGGGCGGTGGTCGTGTCGGTTGCCGTGGTTTCGGCAACGACGGCGGGCAGCCCGGTAGCGGGCGGCGGCGGGATCAGCAGCCGGTGCATATCGGCCAGCTGGCGCTGCACTTTGGTCAGGTTCTTGCGGCGCGCCAGGCTATCCATGCTCTGAATGCTGGCGGCGAGGGCCAGATTTTTCTCTGCTTGCCGGGCGTTTTTTTCGGCTACTTTTTCGGCGTTGCGGGCGGATTTCAGGTTCTTGTCCAGCACCACTAATTGCTCTTTGGCCGCCAGGGTGTCGGCTTTTAGGATGGCCAGTTTGGTTTCTTCGCTCGTGCGCAGGGACTGGGCATTGTGGAGTTGCAACTCGGCGAGGTTGCGCTGGTCCGCAGCAGCATTCAAAAATTCCTGCGCCTTACCGACGACCTGCGCTTCGGTCAGGCTATCCAGCGGCGGTAGCGGCGTTACCGGAGATTGGGCCGGCGCCTGCCAGGCCAGCAGGCAGGTGAAAAAGCAAACACGGCATAGGGAATACGAAATGCGAAATGCAGGGCGCGGGCGACCGGCGGGCGGTAAAAACAGCCTGGAGAAGCTAAAGAAACGGTTATTCATGGTGGCCAGCAAGGAATCAGGAGAAATTTAGAATTTTCTAAGCACGTACTTTTTACTTTTCGCGGATAAAAAACCGGCCAATTATCCGGTTCCGGGTTTTTTTCGCAAAATTAATGGTGGCGCTGGCAGGGGCGAACCCCGCGAAGCTGCCATTTTTCCCTTCCTTCGCCGCAAAAATAACGCCCTGTTCCGCACTTAACGGGTGCTTTTTACTACTTCTTCCTCGGAATCAAAAATTTGTGTTCATGAAATTGCTACGCTGCATCATTCCCAGTATTGTTTTGCTCGCCTGTAACGGCGGTACCCCATCCTCCCAGCCTGCCATGACCTTTAAAAAAATTCCCGTGACCTATGCTTTTTCCCGCCAGGATACGGCCGTGACCGACGCTTATTTCGGCCGAAAGATTGGCGACCCCTACCGCTGGCTGGAGGACGACCAAAGTGCCGAGACAAAAGACTGGGTGGCCAAACAGAACATCGTCACCAACGGCTATCTCGGCCAGATTCCCTACCGCGACAAAATTAAGCAGCGGATCGAGCAGATTTTCAATTTTGAAAAATACAGCACACCATTCAAGGAAGCTGGCAAGTATTATTTTTTCAAAAACGACGGCCTGCAAAACCAAAGCGTCCTCTATGTCCAGGACGATCTGCAGGCCGCCCCGCGGATGGTCATCGATCCCAACACCTTCAGCGCCGACGGCACCGCCTCGCTCGGCGAGTACGATTTCTCGCAGGACGGCCGCTACCTGGCCTACACCATCTCGCGGGGCGGCTCCGACTGGCGCACCATCGTCGTGAAAGACCTGCAAACCGGCCAGATGTTGTCCGACCAGATCGAATGGGCCAAATTCACCGGACTTGGCTGGCTGGGCGACGGCTTTCACTACACCCGCTATCCCCAGCCGAAAAAAGGGGACGAACTCAAAGCCGCCAATCAGTTCGGCGCGGTGTGGTTTCACCGGCTGGGTCAACCGCAGTCGGCCGATCAGTTGGTGTACAACGATCCGCGCCATGCCGACCGTATGTTTGGCGGTTACACGACCGATGACGAACGCTTCCTGTGTATTTCCGGCAGCGAAAGCACCAGTGGCAACATGCTGTTCTTCAAAGATTTAAGTAAGAAGCAGGCGGCTTTCACGCCGGTGGTGACCACTTTCGAACAGGATTTCCAGGTGATCGACAATATCGATGATCAGCTCCTGGTGCTCACCAACCGCCACGCGCCCAATCAGCGGCTGCTGCGGGTGCACGCCGACCGCCCGGAAGAGGCCAATTGGGAAACCATTATCCCCGAGGACAGCAGCGACGTGCTGCAGAGCGCCGTGCTCTGCGGCGGCAAAATCGTCTGCACCTACCTGCACCAGGCGGCCAGCGCGCTGCGCGTGTTCAACCTGCAGGGCAAATTGCTCCAGGAAGTGCAGCTGCCCGAAATTGGCACGGTGGGCAGCGTGACCGGCAAAAAGAGCGAAACCCAGGCCTTCTTTTCCTTTACCTCTTTTCTGCGACCCATCACCATCTATGCGCTGGATATGAATACGCTGAGCACCCAGGTTTTCAAAGCGCCGACGCTCGACTTCAATCCCGACGCCTTCACCACCGAACAGGTGTGGTACACGAGCCAGGACGGTACGCAGGTGCCCATGTTCATCACCCGGAAAAAGAACATCGCCTACGACGGCACCAACCCGACGCTGCTCTACGGCTACGGCGGGTTCAATATTTCCATCACGCCCACTTTCTCCGCCTCGCGGGCGGCGCTGCTGGAGAACAACGGCATTTACGCGCTGGCGAACATCCGCGGCGGCGGCGAGTTCGGCGAGAAATGGCACCTGGCCGGCACCAAATGCAACAAGCAGAAGGTGTTCGACGACTTTATCGCGGCAGCGGAATTCCTGGTCGCGAAAAAATACACCTCGCCGGCCCGGCTGGCCATCCAGGGGGGGTCTAACGGCGGGCTGCTGGTGGGCGCCTGCATGACCCAGCGGCCCGAGTTGTTCGGGGTTTGTTTCCCGCAGGTAGGCGTGCTGGATATGCTGCGCTACCACCAGTTCACCATCGGTTATGCCTGGGCCACCGACTATGGCCGCAGCGACGTACAGCCCGAGTTCGACTGTCTGATCCGGTACTCGCCGCTGCATAACATCAAAAAAATAGCCTACCCGGCGACCATGATCACCACCGCCGACCACGACGACCGGGTGGTGCCGGCGCACTCGTTCATGTTCGCCGCTACACTGCAGGAGCACCAGCAGGGCGACCGGCCCACCCTGATCCGTATCGAGACCAGCGCCGGCCACGGCGCGGGCAAGCCGACGACCAAGGTGATCGAAGAGGCGGCCGACATTTTATCGTTTATGCTGTGGAATATGGAGGCGGCGGTGGTGTATTGAGAAAACTGAAACCATGCAAGCAACTTTCCATCCCTTCCCCACGCTGCATACCGCACGCCTTGTGCTTCGCCAGCTCGTCGCGGCAGACGCGCCGGAAATTTTCGTACACCGTTCTGATCCCCGGATGCTGGAATTCGTGGATATTCCTGTGGCCACAACGCTGGAGGATGCCCAACAATTTATCGGGAAGATCAATGCCGGCATTGCAGAGAACGCCTCTATTTTTTGGGCCATTGCGCTGAAAAGCAATCCGAAACTTATCGGCACGATCTGTTTATGGAACCTGTCAGTCGAAAAATCCGCCGCGGAGCTCGGCTATATGTTGCACCCCGATTTTCAGGGGCAGGGTTATATGCAGGAAGCGTTGGTCAGCACGGTGGCGTATGCTTTTGACGTGATGGAGGTCCGGCTGATCGAGGCTTTTTGCCAGGCGAAAAATATTCCCTCGGTCCGGTTGCTGGAAAGGAATGGGTTTGTGCGGAGTGGGGAAGGCGATGGATATCTGCATTTTGCATACGGCATTGCGCAGTACCAAGCGGAAACACACCGCTGAAAAGCAGCCTGCAACAGACCGGCAGGTGACTTTCCATCATACTGTACGTTATTGATTACCCGAAAGATGCGCCAGTCGCTTCTTTTGTCTCTGGCGACCGACCCGTCCATAATTTTTTCCAAAAATGCTTCCTGCGTGCCAGAATGCGTTTTTCGCCGCCCGCCGCCCCAGATGAAACATCCTGAAAGCTTACCTTGTGCAGCCATTTGAAAACTGTCCTTCCCCCTTCATCGCAATCCGACAGTATTCATGCGCTATCTGCTCCTTTATCTTTTGCTGGCCACGGCCACGCTCTCCGCTCAAAACACCAATGTTTCCTTCCGTTCCATGCTGCCCTATCCCGGCCAGACACTGGCCAACGTCTGGGGCTATGCGGCCGGTGGGCGCGAATACGCCCTGGTCGGCGCCAAAAACGGCGTCAGCATTGTGGACGTCACCGATCCGGTCAATCCGGTCGAGATCGTCCAGATACCCGGCCCGGCCTTTGGCAGCGGCGGCAATCTCTGGCATGAAATAAAAACCTATTCGCACTATGCCTATGCCGTCTCGGAAGGCGGACTGGGTCTGCAGATCATCGATCTGACCAATTTGCCGGGCAGTAACCTAGCCTACCAGAGCTACTATGGCAATGGTGCGGGCGCCGGTTTGACCAAAGCGCACGCGCTGCACATCGACGTCACCAAAGGCTACCTCTACCTGTACGCAAGCAATCTGTTCAATGGAAAACCGGTGGTCCTCAACCTGAATGCCGATCCTTATAATCCCACCTACGTTAACTACGTCAATTTCGTCGGGTACGCCCACGACGGATACGTGGACAATGACATTCTGTACGGGGCGCATATTTACGCCGGCCTGTTCTCGGTGGTGAACATGGCCAATAAAACCAATCCGGTCCTGCTGGCCACACAGCCTACCCCCAACGCTTTTACGCACAATACCTGGGCTTCCGGCTCTACGGTGTTCACCACCGACGAGGTAAACGGCTCTTACCTGGCCGCTTACGATGTGTCGAATACCAGCAACATCACGCTGCTCGACAAAATACAGAGCAATCCCGGCTCCAACTCGATGGTGCACAACACCCACATCCTCGATAATTACGCCATCACTTCCTGGTATAAAGACGGCATCACCATCACCGACGTGACGCGTCCGGCCAACCTGGTGCAGGTGGGCAATTACGATACCTATCCGAGCGGTTCGGGCGCGAATGGCGACGGCGACTGGGGCGTCTATCCCTACCTGCCTTCCGGCAATTTGCTCGCTACGGTCATTACCGGCCCGGGCAACCAGGGCGAACTGTGGGTGCTCACGCCGAGTTACGTGCGGGGCTGCTACCTGGAAGGCCTGATCACCAGTGCCAGCACCGGTCTGCCCCTGAATGCGGCTAAAGTGGAACTGCTCACCACGACGACCTCGGAAAACAGCGGCAGCAACGGACTGTACAAAATGGGGCAATTAGCCGACGGGGGCTTCACCGCCCGGATCAGCAAGGCAGGCTACACCACCCAGGATATTTCCGTTGTGTTGACCAATGGCGTGCTCACGACCCTCAACGTGGCCCTGGCGCTGTCCTCCCTGCCGGTGGAACTGACCGACTTCACGGCACGGCTCGAACAGCGCCTGGTCCAGCTCCGCTGGGAGACCGCCACCGAAACCGACAACGCCGGTTTTGAAGTCCAGCACAGCGCCGACGGGCTCGACTGGCAGGTATTGGGCTTCGTGCCCGCGCAGGGCAATGGCCTGCAGCCGGCATCCTATTCTTTCCAAACGGCAGCCTTGCCGGCTGGCCGACACTTTTTCCGGCTGCGGCAAACCGATCTGCAGGGCAGCAGCCAATGGTCCCCCGTTCGCTCCGTCCAGATCATCGGCAGTGGGCTGCGCGCCACGCTGCAGCCCAATATCATCCGCGATGGCAGTCTGCTGCACCTGGAAACCGGCGATCCGGGCCAGGTACAACTTGAGATCTTCCAGTCGGACGGACGAAGCACCGGCCTGCGCTGGGCCTTTGCGCTGGAAGGAGAGACCGACTGGCCGCTACAGGTAGCAACATTACCAACCGGTATTTATTTCCTGGTGGTGCGAACGGAACGGGAGCGGCTGACTTTACCGCTGGTGAAGGAATAAACGGTTAATAGGATTTCTCCGCGCATTTGCATTCCTGTAATATCTTCCGGGTGTTGATCTTATAAGTGGCTAGATCCAGATTTTCTTTTTCCAGGGCCCACTTGACAAAACCATAGGAATACACATCGATCTTCGGGTAGGCAGCCATCGCTATGATGCTGCTGTCCGCAGTGGCGTAGCGGCAGAAGTGCTGGCAGATGACCTGCTTTTGGGTAGTGTGAAAGGAATCCAGCCCGATGTGCAGCCGGTTGGTATTGACCTCCTGCATCAGGCTGTCGCTGTAATAGACAAAAGGCCGGTAGGCTTCCGCATTGATGAGAATAACGGTGGTGTTCATTAAGTTATGCGTTTTTTCCGGCCGTTTTGAATTATCATGGGCATAGTCCAGGAGGTAAGCATACCGGGCCGGATGCAATTCGCCGCACTGTAATTCAACCTGTAAAACAGCCAGTATGCGTTCTTTTTCCTGCGTCCGCAGGAACTGCTGGAGCATCACATCGATCTTAGTCGCCCATTCCTCGCCGGGTGCATAAAAGACGCCTAATTTTTCTTCGGTCGGGAAACCTTCCCGCGCATATACCCGCAGAAAGGTCTCCGCATTTTGCTGATGCAGACTTTTTCTGGTCTCATAGGCTGTTTTGCTGGAGTCGGCACCAGGCTTCCCGAACACCTCACTATCAAAAGACGCTTCATACAGCACGAACAAGTCCTGCATGGCTTTTTGTAAAGCATTGTCCGGGGGCCTGTTCTTATAAATTTTACTTTGTAACTTATTGACAGTGATTAGATTCTGCGCGCTAAAAACTCTTTTCGGCAATGCCGCAAACAGCAAAGTGCTGTCTATTTTCTTAGTGGTGAACAGCAGGCGGATGTACGCATCATTATTACTAAACAGGCAGTACTTGCTGTTGAGTAAAATATAATTTTTTATGTCCACGTAGTTGGGGCTGGCTTTGTATAAAAATGCCGAGTCATAGCAGGCAATCGCGGACGAAAAATCATTTTTATAGATCGCTCTGGCCGCCAGGTTGACGAATTTATAATAATTGGCTAGCGAGGGGTCCAGCGCACTATGCAGCATTCCAGGTTCGACCGGTGGTGCCGGTGCAGTGCGCTCCGGCAAAGGGCAATTAAAAAGTGTGCCCTTTGAAAACAGACAAAAAGCGATCAGCAGAAACTTTTGCAGCATAGTGTAGGTAGATAAGAGGGTAGGGTGAGAAGGTCCCGAAAATCTGGGCAACAGTCTGGTTTATAAAAATAGTGATTTTCGCATTCTGGCGGGGTTTGGTAATGGCTGCCCGCAGGTAACCTGAAACGCTTTTTTTAGAATATCCTGTTCCCCTTTCCCAATATAATTTTGGACCATGCACCAACCTCCCTAATTCTTTACCAACAAATACACCAATCGCGTGTCATTCAGAGCCGTAGGCATGGAATCCGAGGCCGAAGGCCGATCATATAATACAAAATCTTCGGGCTACACCCTCGGATTCCACGCTATGCTCTGAATGACACGCACTTTGGGCGAAGAACGCTCTTTTTTTACACCGATTCTGATGGGTTTGCTATGAATCAAAGTTACGATGCCTTTTTGCCCGGCTACATCGGACCGCCTCAACAATACTAAATGCGTACTTCGCATTTTGTATTGTTTCTGGAATACAACTTTTTAGCTGATGATTCATATGGGTTTGATTAAGTGATATTTGAAAAATACTTTCTGCAAAATTTTCAGTGTTCTGGCACATTTTTCAACTTTGTGCGTTAGATGTGCGAGGTTCGCATATTATTACGTTGGCCGTCATTGTAAAACAACACCCGACAACTTGACAAACTGACAAATGATTTTAGCGCAGACAGAAATAAAATATAAAGGAAAAGTGGTTTTTGAGCGACTTATTATGTCGACAAAATTCAAGAGAGTTCCCAAATTATTTTCGGAAGACGAAGCCTGTTTTTTGTTTTTGACAAAAGGGGCTTTTCATTTGCGGACGCCTACAAATTTTTTGACTTTTACCGAAGGCGATGCAATGCTTGCAAAATGTGGCAATTATTTTGTTGAAAGCATTACCATAAACGACCAGTCGGACAAGGAAGTAATTTCAGTTGTCGGAGCCTTTTTTTATCCAACAATTGTGAAG
>JBKJKS010000283.1:0-3199 GCA_046597295.1 Saprospiraceae bacterium | reverse complement strand
GGCTGGTGAAAAACGAGGGCGGCGTTGCAGAGCAGCACCGCCCTTTATTTTTACCGGACCTGCCTGACCGTGCGCCACCATTCATCATTTATCGTTCATCATTCATCATTCCGCTATGGTTGTCCGTAAAGATATTGACACCACCACCGCCCTCCTGACCGTCTCCGTCCCGCGCGAAACCTTTAAACCCAAATTGGATGCCGAACTTAAAAAATTTCGGCAAAAGGCAAATTTAAAGGGTTTTCGACAAGGCCAGGCGCCTATCGCTTTTGTCAAACGGATGTATGGCAGCAGCATTTTTGGCGAAATGCTCAACGAACTACTTTCCCAGGAACTGTACGACTATTTGCGGGACAGCGGTTTGCAGGTGCTGGGCCAGCCCCTCCCCACGGAAGAGCAGGCCAGCTTTAATTTCAAAATAGACCAGCCCGATCCGGAATATGCGGTGAACTACGAAGTGGGTTTCGTGCCCTCTTTCGAGCTACAGGGCCTGGACAAAAGCGTCCCTTTCGACCGTCTGGTCGTCTCCAACCTGGATGCCCTGGCCGAGGATGACCTGCAGTATGCCCGCAAGCGCATGGGTACGCGCAGTAGTCCGGAAGATAATATTCTGGAAAACGACATTGTGAAAGTTGCCGCTTACGAGCTGGATGGGGAGGTGCGAAAAGAAGGGGGCTGGGAAACTACCCTCACTATCCTGGTGAAGGATGTGATCGACGACGTATTGAAAGCCCGTTTGCTGGGTATGAAAAAAGGCGATACGCTGCGCCTCAATCCCCGTTTTATTGAAAAAAGGGAGGAGGAAGCCGCCTATCGCAACTATATTTTAAGTCTTGATAAAAACGATCAACGCCCGGTCGGAGATTCCTTCGAGGGGACCATCAAAGAGGTCAGCCGGGTCGGCGAAGCCGAGCTCAATGAGGCATTCTATCAGGGTTACTTTGGTGCTGGGGTGTCCAACCAGGAAGAGGCAATGGAGCAGATCAAAAAAGGCATCCTGCAATTTTACGATGTGCGTTCCAACGCCCTGCTCATGCGTTCCTTCCAGGAGCGGCTGATGGCGGAGAACCCCATCGAACTACCCGATAGTTTTCTGAAGCGCTGGCTGTTTGTCAACAACGAAGGCAATGTACCGGCTGACCAGATCGAACGCGAATACCCGGCTTTCTCCGATAATCTGCGCTGGTCCTTGTTGCGGGATAAGATCAAGGCAGTATTTGGCCTGGAAGTCACCGACGCGGACGTGTATGAAGCCTATGTGCAGCGCGTACGCAATTATTTCCAGCAGGACGTACCCGAAGAATTGCTGCGCAGCAGCGTGGAGCGGTTGATGAAAGAAGATAAGGACGTGGAAAATACGAAGCGCGATCTGGAGACCGATCAGATCTTTGTCGCCATCCGTTCTGCCGTGACCATTCACGACCGGCCGGTGACCTCCGAAGAATTGCATAAAATACTGGATGAGACGACCAAAAAGGCCGAGGCGGAGCAGATGGAAGACGCCACCTTGCGGGCCGCGGTGGAAGAGTAATGGCGGGTTTAGCCGCCGCTTTCCGGGGTTATGTTCGGCGGCTAAACCCGCCGGTACGGTGCGAAATTCTTTCGTCGCCCGCCAGCCTCGTTTGGTCGTTCAAAACCCGGGATGCTTCCCTCAAACCGGTTCCAATTTTCCCGTTTATAACTATCCAGGGCAGAAGTTGTTACACTTGCCTCAAAAAGGAGACAGAATTATGTTCAACAAAAATGAATTTCAGAAGTACGCGACCAAGCACCTGGGGATGAGTGCCATGCACCTGGAAAAGTACATGGACGTCACCGTACCCAATATCCAGGGCTTCACGCCTTATGTCATCGAAGAGCGGCAGATGAATGCCGCTGCGCTCGATGTATTTAGGCGCCTCATGATGGACCGGATTATTTTCATGGGCGTACCGGTCACGGAGTACGTGTCCAACGTCATCCAGGCCCAGCTGCTGTTCCTTGAAAGCACCGACCCCAAGCGCGATGTGCAGATGTTCATTAACAGCCCCGGCGGTTCGGTGATCGACGGACTCGGCATCTACGACACCATGCAGTACGTGGCCCCCGATGTGGCCACCATTTGCACGGGCCTGGCGGCCTCCATGGGTGCGGTGCTGCTCGCGGCGGGCGCCAAGGGCAAACGCAGTGCCTTGTACCACAGCCATGTAATGATCCACCAGCCGATGGGCGGCGCCCAGGGCCAGGTTTCGGACATCGAGATCTCGTACAAGCTCATTAAAAAGATGCAGAAGTCGCTGTACGAAATCCTGGCGCACCACACCGGCCAAGCCTACGAGAAAGTAGAAGCCGACTGTGACCGCGACAACTGGATGAGCTCGGCCGAAGCCAGGGACTATGGTATTGTGGACGAAGTGCTGGACCGCAACCATCCGAAGTCGAAAAAGAAAGATTAAGCCAAAGATTTGGTGCAGCCAATGCCCGGAGCAACGACCCTCGTTGCTCCGGGTTTCTTTTTATCCCCTGCGGCTAATTTTTTCAAGGGCCGGCTGTCCGCGAAGATGTACCTTTGTAGTCCGATGTAACGCCAACTTTTATCTGGCGAAGTACATTACCGTAAAAATAACGCCAACCGTAGAATCGTTGGCAACTATATTTTCATACAAAAACAGCCCTGTACTAGTATTACAGGCTGCCAACGAAAGTTGGCGCTACCTTATGATCAAACGCGGCAAACCTACCCAGCACCGCTGCTCGTTCTGCGGGCGCGGCGAAGAAGAAGTAATGATCCTGGTCTCCGGCATGGACGGGCAAATCTGTGAGGCCTGCGTCGAAAAGGCCGAGGAGATCATCGAGCAGGAGCTGCGCAAAGCCGGCGTGCCGAACCAGGAAGAGGAACAGTCGCCCAAGAGTGAAAAGTACAGCGCTCCGCTGCGCCTTATTCCACCCCGCGACCTGAAGACTTTTCTGGATCAATACGTGATCGGGCAGGACGATGCCAAGAAAGTGCTGTCCGTGGCCGTGTACAACCACTACAAACGCCTGCTGCACAAGGCCAAAGCGGATGAAGAGGTGGAAATCGAAAAATCCAATATTCTCTTCGTCGGGCAGACCGGCACCGGTAAAACGCTGATGGCCAAGAGCATCGCCAAGCTGCTCGGCGTACCCTTCACCATCGTCGACGCCACGGTCTTTACCGAAGCTGGCTACGTCGGCGAAG